>QMLZ01000011.1 GCA_003646995.1 Deltaproteobacteria bacterium
AATGATCTTCGGAGGGTCCTCTCTTACAGCCTGATAAATCAGGTAGGCTTTATGGTGTGTGGTATAGGTATCGGCACTGAGCTTGCCATCAATGGTGCGGTCTCACACGCCTTCAATGATATCCTGTTTAAGGCATTGCTGTTCATGTCCATAGGTGCTGTTATGTATAGAACGGGACGGGTTAATGCCACAGATCTCGGTGGGCTTTACAAGACCATGCCTCTCACTTGTATATTCTGCATGGTAGGTGCAGCATCTATTTCTGCCTTTCCCCTGTTCAGCGGATTCGTGAGTAAGTCTATGGTAATGGAGGCCGCAGCCGATGGAAATATGAGGCTGATTTGGTTTATGCTTTTATTTGCCTCGGCAGGAGTATTTCATCATGCAGGAATAAAAATTCCATTTTTCGCCTTTTTCTCCCATGACCCTGGCATAAGGACAAAAGAGGCTCCCTGGAATATGCTTCTGGCCATGGGAATCACCGCTGGCCTTTGTATTTTCATTGGCTCAGTACCTGGGCCCTTGTACAGCCTATTGCCTTATCCCGTAAACTACACCCCTTATACTACTTCCCATGTCCTCGGGCAAACCCAGTTACTTTTCTTCTCCTCTCTGGCATTCACACTGCTTATTCTGTCAGGCATTTACCCTTCCGAAATAAGGGCTATAAATCTCGATTTCGACTGGGTTTACCGAAAAGGAAGCGCCCTCTTCGTGCGTTGTGTTATATGGTTTTTTGATATCTTACGGACCTGTTCGGGCGCGGTTTTGTCAAGGGGTATTCTGCCGGTTCTAAATCAGGTGGGAAAAGATGGCCTTGCAAGAGCCGCACTTTTATTCATGGTAACATATTGGATGCTAACAGGGACCAGGGGAAAAAGATTGGAAATGAAAAAAACCAAGTTATATAATGACATTATGAAGGGAACACTCCCGATTGGTCTGGGAGCAGGACTAGCCGCACTATTTATAAGCGTTCTTTTTTTCTTGACCCGTTAAACCATCTAAGGGTCTCAGCCGGGGGAAGAGTTGATATGATATCCATTGATGAACTAAGAAAAATCCACCTTGTACAGGCTCTTGAAGACGCAGAACTTGAAAAGCTGCGCCCCTTGTGCAGCGTGACCATATTTAGTGAAAAGACAACCATCTTCGAGCAGGGCCAGGATGCCGACCACTTTTATATGCTTTTGAAAGGTAAGGTCCTTTTGGAGGTGGAACTAGCTGAAGACATAATGATTTCTCTCGGCTCGATAAAACCAGGCTATTCCTTTGGATGGTCTTCCTTGTTCGAGGGATCAAGGTATACTAGCTCAGCCATCTGTTCGGAGCCCTCGGAAGTGATCACGCTTCCCGCCACAGCATTGCTCAACCTCATGGAAGAGGATCCGGTGTTGGGCTATAAGATTATGAGGGGAGCTTTAGATATCCTGAGAAGTAGACTCACCAAGCGAACTGATCAGTTCCTAAAAACCTTGCGCATGCATCCTGATATTCAGGCTTTGTTTGCAGGATAGGCCTTTTTCCGCCCTGTCCAGGACGTGTGCTTCCCCACTAAGATTAGTCGTCCCAATTTACGCCGCACTCCGGGCCTAGGAGTTCAATCATTTCATCAAAAATGGCCTTGAGAGTCACCACTCCTATAACTTCCCCGTCTCTTACAACCAGGGGCTGTCTCACGTCTTCTTTAAACATTATATAGATGGCATGGTTAATTGTGTCGTCTTCCTTCAGCAGGGGGTGAACCTGGCTCATGACATCCTTAACCGATTTTTGGGCCTCTTGCTTAATAAGATCAACAAAAGAACTGTGTAGCCATTTGAATCGTGCCTGAACCTCGCTCACTTCCTTTGTAACTTCTAGGATCCTGGATGACAACACGCTATAATAAGCCCTGGACATTTCCGGACCCTTTACTGATTCGGGCACTAGACCTCTTATAAGATCATACATGGAAACCTTGCCCACAATCCTCTCTGAGCTATCCTTTATAAAGACTGTGGTGTGAATCTCGCCGTTGTCCAAATGCTTCCTGGCCTCGTAATTCCTCTTTAGGGTCGCCAGCACATCGCTCAGCCGAGACTCAATACTTACAGACTCATACTCTTCTATGGGTATCAGTATGTCTCTGACTCGCTTTGTATCTTCCATAGTTACATCCTCCCTTTACACTTTACAGGGGCTAAGAGTTTCAATGCCATGGGAAAACCTGGCCATCAAATATAGGATCGCACAATGAATTTCAAGGAATTTTTCCCAAATCGCTTCTTAAAACTGCCGATTCATAGCCCCAAGGGCAAAATTATTTGAAAAATTTGAAAATTATGATAGAAGTTCTTAACAAGGTAAGACACGGGTAGACATTTTAACCCGGAAGATACCACTTTGCGAGGCGATCATGGGAAAGAAGATTCTAGTGATCGACGATGAGCCTGATGCGCTTACGTACATAGAGACAGTCTTAACTGACAACGGGTTCGAATCCTTAACCACCACTTCTGCAATAGAGGGCAGGCGCCTTGCACAAGAGCAAAAGCCCGATCTGATTCTGCTCGATCTCATCATGCCTGAAAAAAGCGGGATCAGCATGTTCCGGGAACTGAAGACCGACCCCGTATTAAAAGACATCCCGGTGGTGGTTGTCTCCGGGGTATCTCAGGTCACGGGCGCTGACTTCAAAGACTTTTCTTTCAAACTAACCCCCGATGGGGGCAGCGATAGTGAGCCCGTTTACGTGAGGCCAGAAGGATTTGTGGAAAAGCCTGTGGACCCACAAGAACTGATCCGGGTAATCAAGGAAATCCTGGGCTCGTAGACTCGACTCTAACCTAGAATAAAATCCGTAATATACGGGTTCTCTTCCATTTCCCTGCCTATAGTCGAGGTTGGTGTTTCCCCGTAGTCATGACCTGGCCATATCACAGTATCGGCGGGGAGAGTTATTATTTTCTCCTTAAGAGACTTCAGCAGGATATCTAATGACCCTCCGGGCAAATCGGTTCTTCCCACTGCGCCCACGAATAGGGTATCTCCGGTAAAAAGGTTACCGTTCGCCAAGAAGCATACTGACCCTGGTGAATGGCCCGGTGTATGAATCACCTTTATGTCAAGTTCTCCCACCTTGATGATATCCCCATCCTTTAGCTTGATGTCAGGTGCAGGCAGAGAGGGCACCCCAAGTTCCTTTTCCACCTTGCTTCTTATCTCTTGCTGGGCGAAAAAATCCGCATCCGCCTCATGAAGACACCACGGCACCCCCAGCGATTGCTTAAGGGTCTCATTGGCAAGTCCATGATCCGCGTGGCCATGGGTATTTAATATATACCTGGTGGTAATTCCTTCCCTCTTGAGAAGAGTTGTTATCTTGTCCTCATCTCCCCCTGGGTCAATGATAACACCTTCCCTTGTACGGAGGCATGCGACTATATAACAGAATACTTCCAGCGGACCTACAAGTACCTGGTGGACAATCGCAGTGCTGTCCATTCCACTATACCTCCTTGTGTGCAAAGAACCGGATTCAGCACGCTGCTGTAAACGTGATCCTCAGCACAACTCCTGTGGCAAGAAAAAGTAATGAAGTACAGATCATTAGCTTATTGGCTTTCACAATATGTTCAGTTTTTAAATCTTCTAGCATATCCCCCAAATAGGGCTTGGTTATTACGTTATCACCGTAGACATTTCTCCCCCCCAGCCTGATCCCCAACGCCCCGGCAAACGCGGCCTCAGGCCATCCTGCATTGGGGCTGTCATGCCGGGCCCTGTCTCTCCACAGGGTTTTCCAAGCCCTTTTCCATCTGTAGCCCTGTATTATGGCTGCAGGAACGACCATTAAGGCCCCGATCCGGGCTGGCAAAAAATTCGCTAAATCATCGAGTCTTGCGGAAAACCTGCCAAACTTCATGTAATGAGAATCTTTGTATCCGAACATGGAATCAAGCGTGTTTATCGCCCTGTAGCCAATAGCGCCAAGGGGGCCAAACACCATTGTATAGAAAAGCGGTGCCACTATTCCATCTACCGTGTTTTCCGCGACACTCTCAACCGCTGCCCTGATTAGCTCGTCTTCTCCTAGCTCGGAAGTCCTCCTTCCAACCATCATGGCTGTCTTGCTCCGCGCAAGCTCTAGATCACCTTGGTGCAATACATCATAGACTGCTTTACTATGTTTCGCCAGGTCCTTTATGGCTATTGAGAAATATATGATGGCTATGGATGCAAGGTCCCCTATTATTGGATCGAGAAACCCACAAACCCAAATTAGGAACGCCGCTGCACACAGGACCAAGGAAATCGTCAGCAGCCCAACAACGGTGCCAGCTGCTATCTCATTCTCCATGCTTGATCTGACACGTCTTTCCAGCCACGCGCCGAGACGGCCGATAAACTTCACAGGATGCGGAAGCCAATGAGGGTCCCCCATAACCAGGTCAAGGGCAACAGCTGCGGTTATTTGGTACTCCGGTCTCACCTACTGATATTCTCCCACCACCCCTTTCAAGACATTCACCAGTCGCTCATTGTCCTTCTCCGAACGAATGGATATCCTGAAAAACTTCTCGTCTAGGCCCACAAAGTTTCCACAGGGCCTTATGATTATCTTGTACCTCAGCAGCAGCTCCTTCAACCTAATGGCATCCAGTGCGGCATTTTCTATCCTCACCAATAAGAAGTTGGCCTCGCTTGGGTAGGCATGCAGCCCTGGTATCTCGTTTATGGCATTGATCAATTGGCCCCTAGCCCTTGCAATAGAGCGACGGGTCATTTCCACTAATGTTCTGTCCTCCAGGGCCTTCTCCCCAATGGCCTGCGCAAAAACATTTACGGACCAAGGCGCCTGAACTTGGCGGACTCTATCGAGGAGTCTTTCTTCTCCAACAAGCCAACCTATTCGGATCCCAGGGATTGCCAATATCTTAGTGAGTGAGAACAGGACCATAAGGTTCTGGGGCCTATCCTTTATGAGAGGATCAGTTCCATCCACGAAATCGTAAAAGGCCTGGTCAATGACAAAAATCACTCCTGGGTTCTTCTTGGCCAGTTTTCTTATCTTGTTCCCGCTTACCAGCGTCCCGGTAGGATTGTTGGGTCGCCCCAGCACCACCAAGTCCCCGGGAAAAAGATTTAATTCTAGCTTCTCCATAGATAGTTGAAAATTAGTACCACCCGGCTGAGCGTAAATCACCTCAATATCTGCCGCCCTGGCGCTGTGCTCATAGTCCACATATGAAGGTACCGGAACTACAACCCGCTTGGGCCTTATAGCTCTAGGCAGCAGGTACAAAAGTTCGCTTGTGCCATTGCCAGGCACAATTTCTGAGCTCCGTATTCCATAGTGCCTGGCAATCTGATGCCGCAGCCTAACACAAAACGGATCAGGGTAATGAATAATGAGGGGTTTTACCGAATCAATAATCGACTCTACCCATTTGGGGGGGCCAAATGGGTTTATGCTGGACGAAAAATCTATTATCTCTCTTGGATGGCATCCCAGCGACCTGCTAACCTCCCATATATCTCCACCATGGCGCCATCCCTTCACAGGCCGTTGCCTCCACTATAGGAAACAATCACTCCCACAAGCGTGGGAAAAGCCTCTGAGACTTCACAAACCGCCCCGAGGGTATCCCCCGTGTACCCCCCTATCTTGTCATAAGACCAGTAGCAGAAAAGCAGGATTCCTCCTAACGAAACCACCGTGATGATAACCCCGTAGCGGCCAAAACCAACGCAAGACAATAGGAGCATTAATGCCACGCCGATTGCAATTCCGAACCGCTTCAGCCACTCATGGCCAGCAAATGCGGATACGAGTCCCCCTTCAGCTCTGGCGTATGGAAGCAGGGTCATCATTATCAACAGGGCTGTCCTTCCCGTGAGGGGCATCAAAATTAAGGCAACCCATCTTTGCGGAGAAGGAACGTGGGAAAGGGTGACCCATTTCAAAAGTATAAGCCAAACAATCCCTGCAACAGCCATGGTTCCCACCCTGCTGTCTCTCATTATGTCCAGGACTTGCTCCCTCGGCCTCGAGCTCAGGAACCCATCGCACGTATCAGCCAAACCGTCCAAATGAAGAGCACCGCTGAATGCCACCAACATACCCACTGCTATGAGAGCAGCTAGTTGACCTGGAAGCACAATGTGGATAATGTAAACCGTGCCTGCAGTAGCCAGCCCTATGATAAGCCCTATGGCAGGGAAAAATATCGTCCCCCTTCCCAGCTCTGCTTGGTCTTGGCACAGCCTTGCGGGAACGGGCAGGATGGTAAGAAATGACATGGCACTAAAAAAGGCTTTCATGGGCTATCTCTCATATCGACGGGTTTTATACGTACCGGCAGACCGGATATCATCAAGATGACCTCGTCTGCCTCGCCAGCAACCACCTGATTGCACCGTCCCAAAAAATCCCTGTACCTCCTGGCAAGTTCATTGTCAGGAACTATGCCCATTCCCACCTCATTCGTAACAAAGATCACCAGGCCCTTGCCACTTTTCGCGCTGAGTATCAGGCGAGAGCAAAGCTCGGATATTTTCTCTTCATCCAGCTGCTCCACCGAGTTTTCTGCACTATATAAAAGATTGTTTATCCACAGTGTGAGGCAATCTACCACAACTACCTCTGAATCCCTGGCCTGAAATAGAGCCCCTTGCAGATCTACTGTTTCCTCTATTGTTCTCCAACCCTTGTTTTTCCTGGATTCCTTGTGCCTGTCTATCCTCCTCCTCAGTTCATCATCCAGGACCGGGCATGTAGCGATGAAAACCTTACTACCGTTCACTCTTTCAGCAAGGGCTTGGGCAAAGTTGCTTTTTCCGCTTCTCGCACCGCCTGTTATTAGACATATCCTCCGCACGACTACCTTCTCGAAGTTTATCAGGATTTCTTGCTGGCTTTAAGGTGTGAGCCTCCCATGTACTATGTGCCTTTATTCTTTTCTTTCATGGCTTGACGGAGTTTCTCACCGAGGGAGCCAAAGGATGTGGCTGAACCAGCATAGCTTTGCCAATTGCTTTCTTCCTCGCCTGCTGCAGGCGCCAAGGTCATCTTCCTTTCGGCCTGATTTATGTTCTCTATCATTACCCTCAATGTACCACCTTCTTTTATCTTCTCCAGGTCAGCTGCATAGGGCGATCTTTCGATGCTTGCCTTGGGCAACAAGCCTGTCACTCCCGGTTCGACAGAGACGAAGTACCCGAATTTTTCCTTCTTTTCCAACCGCCCCTCTACCACCTTTCCTTCTTGATACCGCTTCAACACATCGGCCCACGGGTCCCCTTCCACGTCCTTCATGCTCAAGGACAATCTCTTATTCTCTTTGTCGATTTCCTTCACCATCACTCTTACTTTGTCCCCCACCTTGACTGCATCCTCTGGCCTGAGAATCCTTCTTGTATAACTCATCTCACTTACATGTACCAGCCCCTCAACCCCAGGCAGTACCTCTACAAAAGCTCCAAATGAGACACACCGTGTGACTCCCCCATCTAGAACCTGACCTTCTTGTACCCGGGATTCAATGTCCTGCCATGGGTCAGGTGAGGCCTCCCTGATAGATAGAGAAATCCTTGGCTTCCCACTGGTCTCATCACGCCCTACCCCCAACACCTTAACCTTTACATTCTGACCCAAGTGAAGGAGCTTTTCAGGATTCCTGACGCGCGACCAGCTCATTTCCGATAAGTGCACCATTCCCTCTATGCCTGGAAAGACTTCAACAAACGCGCCGAATGAAGCAAACCTTGTTACCGTACCCTCTATGATCATGTCCTTGTAAAGCTTTGAGAGGAACTCTTCCCTGGCCTTTTGTAGTTCTTTTTCAAGTAGCCTTCTCCTTGAGACAACAATATTTCGGCCCCCTTCATCATACTGTGTAAGGACGAACCGGTATGTCTTTCCCACGTACTCCTCGGGCTCACGGCCATGTCTCAGGTCCATTTGGCTGGCCGGACAGAAGGCCCTCCTTTGCATTACTGTTACCTCGTAACCTCCCTTGCACCTAGCCTTAACCCTGCCCTCCACGGGTATTTCATTGCTGTAGGCGTGCTCAAGAGCCCTGAGCCCGCTGACACCTGAAATCGCCTTTGACAGTCTCGCCTCACTTTCTGTCACGGAAACCACGTAGAGATCCACAACATCGCCTTCCTGGCATGTCAATTTACCATCCTCGTCAAGCAATTCCGCCTTTTCCACTACCCCATCGATTATTGTCCCCGTGTCCACAAAAACGCTTTCCCTCCCGATGGACAAGACCTTGACCGAAATGCGGTCACCCACGCGAAGTTCCCTGGTTTCCTTGTTTTCGTAAGCCTGGAGCATCTGCTCAAAGCTCTGTTCTTCATCAAGAAGGTCTTTTTCCTTGTCCTCCACGTCAATCATCTCCCCTGTACATGGTATGAGGCGGGCTAGGAGTGCGCCACGCCGGTGCCGACTCTATCAAGCCTTGACATTGTTTTCAAGACCAAAGGGGTGTACCAAGCGTTCTTACCCATATGATACTCAGTTATACAAAGACCCGATCTGGATCCATCTTGCCAAAAAGGGCAAAGGGCGAAAATTTTTCTTGACAGAAAATAACTTGTCATAATAATTATTCATAATATGAATAGTGTGGGATCCACTTCTCATGGAGAGTTCTTGAGGTACCAAATAACAAAGCTTCAGGACCTTATAAATCAAATGGTGGGGTGTTGTGAGGACAAGCGCCTTTACCAGTCTCGGCGCTTTGATTTGCCCTATGCGGAACTGCGGTGCCTGATGCTGTTCAGAACTGAAAGGTATTTGACTGTAAAGGGCATAGCTCAGAGGCTGGATGTCGCAAAAAGCAGGGTCACGAAGCTTATCAGTGGCCTGATAAAAAAGGGCTTGGTGGAATCAATTGAGGACCCAAAAGACGCACGCGTAAAATTGATCAGCCTCACCCGCAAGGGTAAAGAGAAGTGTAAGGAGATAGAAGAATTCCAATTGGAAATACACGAAAAGATCCTATCGCAATTTGAACCGGAGGAGAGAGCCCATATTATGAGGGCACTGGAAAGTCTTACCACAGCTATGGAAACCGTTAAGGCGAATCTCGCATAATTTTTTTACTGTAACTGTTAATACCGTTAACAACTACCATATTGGAGGTATAAACATGGATAAGGAATTGGAAACTCAGATAGAACAAAAGGTGAGGGAAATCCTGGACGCCGAGCTCGGTGCAAGAATCTCCAAGGCTATAAGCGAGGGACAGGTGGAAAGCAGGGCCGCATTCATCGCTTCAAAGGGGAATCTGGACTCGGCTTACATGCCGCTTATCTTGGCCAGCGCCGCAGCTGCTCTGGACATCGAATCAGCAATTTTCTTCACTTTTTACGGCCTGGACATTATCAACAAGAAGAAAAATAAAAATCTAAAGGTTGCGCCCATAGCCAACCCGGCCATGCCTATCCCAATGCCCAACATAATAGGCGCGTTGCCAGGAATGACTGCAATGGCTACCATGATGATGAAAAAATGGATGGCCGCCCAAAATGTTCCTAGCATCCAGGAACTTTTGGATGTGTGCATGGAAAGCGGGGTTAAGCTTATAGCATGCACCATGAGCATGGATGTGATGGGAATTAAAAAAGAAGACCTCATTGACGGTATCGAATTCGGAGGAGCTGCTACCTTCCTCGAATACGCATCCCGTTGCAATATAACCCTTTTTATCTAAGTCGCCTTAATCGGAAGGGTTAAGCAGAAGTTCCTGAGCTAAATTATGCTAACATATCTATATAATAAGAACTTTATGGGGATTCAGCTTGATTCTGTAGTCATGTAAATTGCTCAAATCCCGACAAATAAGGGATTGACACTATGAAAATTCTGTGGTTCCTATAGGCAATAACATTCGGATAACACAGAAAAATTCAATGTAGCCAGTAACTGCAATCCAATATCTCCTAATATTACCTTGAAATCAACAAGTTGCATATGGCCCGTTTTAGGAACTTCGGTCTGGGGCTTACCTGGCGTTTCTAGTGTCCAGCCCGCCTTTCAAGTATGGCGGGGGCGGGGGTGAAGCATCACCGCCCCAGCCCTGTTTTGCCGACTTGGCGGCTCCAGTCAGTTTCTCGTGAAGATCAGGGGGCTGAAACTGGTATCGTGATCATAGACGTCGATTCCTTCACGCCTCTTCAAAAAATCCACGACTAGGTACGTGATAGGGGTTGCAAGCGCCTCGTAAGTGCACTTAACAAGCCATTGGGTCAGGACTGCCGTTGCAAGGATGCGGTTTGGTACCACGCCGTAGAAAGCTACACCCATGAAGACTAGAGAATCCAGCCCCTCCCCCACCAAGGTGGATCCTATGGTTCTCGTCCATAACCATCTCCCGCGGGTTGCTAACTTCATCTTGGCAAGTACAAACGAATTGGAAAACTCTCCCACCAGGTAAGCCAAGAACGAGGCCATAACAAGGCGCGGAGTAAATCCCAGTATTTGTGCATATGCCTGCTGATATTTCCAAAAAGGGGCTGGTGGTAAAATCTTGCCTATCCAGAACACAAGCACTACAAGTAGGTTACAGGCAAATCCCAACCATATAACCCTGCGCGCTTGGCCATAGCCGTATACCTCAGTCAACACGTCACCTATTATGTAACTAATAGGGAAAATCACAATGGCGGCCGGCAGCACAAGGCCAAATACGCAAATCAGCTTCACAGCAATTATGTTGGAGGCTATGAGGGCTGTCACAAAAACCGCGGTTATCACCAGGAAAAAAGATGAGTAATTATTGTGCCCGCTTGTTTTATTCATATCAATCGGACCACCCATCAAGTCTTAATGAGCTTGAGAACACTCACCTCACGGGCTCACTCATTTGCCAGATCCATGTGCTCATGGGGAATATCCCCCTTGGGATGGTAGTGCACATGTTGATGCAGAACAGATTTGTCCAGACCGATGATGCGACCATTTTCAATTGTATAATATCTAGTGGTTGTTTGAACTATAAAATCCCAATCATGAGACACGATAACAAGCCCCTGGTCCAGGTTGTTGAGCACTCGGATTATAAGCTCGCGCGTTTCAAGGTCCAGCCCTGTGCTGGGTTCATCAAGCAGCATGACACTGGGCTTCATTGCAAGAATGGTTGCTAAGGAAACCAGCCTTTTTTCTCCACCTGAAAGTTTATGCGTTATTCTGTCTTCAAAGCCTTTGAGGCCAACGAGTTCCAGGGATTCCTTTGCAACCTGCTCTGCCTCCACGCGTTTCAGTCCCAAGTTTAAGGGTCCGAAAGCCACGTCTTCCAGGACAGTAGGAGAAAATAGCTGATCGTCAGGATTCTGGAATACAAAGCCGACAGCTTGTCTTAATTCGCGAAGATCTTTCTCTGACCTGACCTCTGCACCATTGAATACCACTGACCCACTGCTCGGCTTCAACAAACCTATACAGAGTTTCAACAGCGTGGTCTTACCGCAACCGTTGGCACCTACGAGTCCCACGCGTTCATTTTCATAAAGATCAAAATCCATATCCTTGAAAACGGGTACACTATTGCCCGGGTAATAAAAGGTAACAGACCTAAGGCTTAAAAGTGCTGCCATGGTGAGGAGGCTCCCCTCAAAAATTTGTCAAAACAGTAGCTGCCCTGTCAAAATACAGTAAAAGCCCTATGCAGAGTGCGACCCCCATGCTCAACAAAACATCGCCCTTGCCAAAATGAAATTTTCGCAGTGAGTAAAACCTTCCCTTAAATCCCCTTAATACCATTGCCTGATAAACTGTCAAGCCACGTTCGTAGCTCCGGACCAGGACCATGGCCACCAAATAGGCATATGTCCTGTAGGTGTGAATATTGTTACGAGGCACAAAACACCGTACCTTGGCCGCCTCCAGAAGCCTGTCATATTCCTCTTGAATCACGCTGATATAACGGTAACTGATAAGCATTAGCAAGGTAAGCTTTCCGGGCACCCTGAGATTTGTCAATGCAAATCCCAAAAGGGGGAAGGGAGTTGTGGCAATGAAGCAAATTATCACAAGCAATATGGCATTGCATTTTATCGTGATGAGCAGTGCGAGCTTTATCCCCTCGGCTGTAGCGGGCCGGCCCCACACTGAAAACACGGCCTTACCGGGCACCGAAAAGGGAAGAAAAACCCATAAAAACGCAATAAACGTATTCACTACTACCAGGCGTTTTATCACCTTTTCGGCAGGTAACCTGGCAGCCGCTAGAAAAAACGTGGCCATGAGAAAGGCGGCCCCGGAGGCAAACAGGCGTTCGAGCAGGGCTATGGTCACCACAAGTAAAGAGGCACAGATCACCTTTCCCCTCGGGTCAGCCCTGTGAAAAAAAGAATCGCCTTGGTAAAAATTCTCCTCAAACAACTAGCCGCGTTTCTCCTTCTTGCCTGAAAGATAAAATGCTATGCCGACAAGCCCCAATATGTAACCCAATCCTCCCAGTACATCCTGCACAGTTATCCTATTTTGCTTTAGTTCAGCAAGGTCTTTTTTTATTGGCGCCAGCTCCCGCTCCAGGACACGCGAAACAACCTCTTCCAGTTGCCTGTCAGAAATACGGGTTTCCTGGGTCAAAGGTTCAGAAGCCGCAGGACTTTGCTCGGGGAGAGGTTCTTGAGACTCAGTGCCCAACAACTCGCTTGCCCGAACTATCCAATAATTCTTGTGCCCCATTTCTGCGTTGCATATTACCTTGAGATCCCAATGATTTTCTATAGCCTTTCTTGGGATTTCAAATGAAGCCTCGCCCTTGTCATCTGTTTCTACCGTGAGCAACTTATCCCTTGTCTGTTGAGAATACACTGCTATTTTGCCCCGCTTTACGGGACCACCTGGGGTAAACTTGGCTTGACACCTCACATGAGATCCCTCTACCCAGCAGAACACATTGATCCTATGGCAAAATGCTGGTGTTGGAAACGAAAAAACCCATAATATTAAAAAGGACAGCCCAAAGCATGCCTTTCTAAAACTTGCTGCCATTATCCACCCTCCTTTGGGGAAATGCCGAGAAGCTCGGGCTTTACCTTCTTCATGAATGAGACAGCTATCGCCGTGATTATCCCCTCTATTATCATGATAGGAATGTGGGCTATCAAAACCGCCTTGGCAGGCCCAAGGAATGCCTGGTTTGACAAAAACAGCGATAAAGCAACCAAAACCCCTGCCCCAGCTACTGCCCCTGCCCCGGCAATAACACCGGCCACGGCTTTCAGGCTGTGATTATCAGAGCGAACCATGGGCCAGGTTAAGTAGTAAAAAACCACCCCTGGCAGGGCCATATTTACGGTATTTACGCCAAGCACCGTCAAGCCCCCGAACTGGAAAAAGACCGCTTGGAAAAATAAGGCTACTAAAAGCGCTGGGAACGCAGCCCACCCCAATATTAGTCCTATCAAACCATTAAGTACAAGATGTACACTGCTGGGCCCGAGTGGTACGTGGATAAGCGAAGCCACAAAAAAGGCTGCGGTAAGGATCCCCACCTTCGGGATCTCGTCATGTGTTATCTTCCGCAACCCTATGGCCACACCACCCGCGCATACAGCCGCCCCGCCGATTAAAACAGGTGCTGACAACACTCCTTCAGAAATATGCATATACGCCTCCAAGCGGAAAATAGGCCCCGCCGTGTTACGGGGCCTATAATTTCCTATAGCATCTTATTTACGTCCGGGCCAAGGCAGAAATTTTACCCAGATGACCGCACCCAGCTCTACCTCCTTTGGCTCACCCTCATGCTTTATAGTGTAACCAGCAGTGTTCAATGCTGAAAAGGCCCACCAGCCCGCTGCAGGGGGAGAGTAGCAAAAAAAACCTTGATCGTCTGTGTAAACCACTTGGGTTACCATATATTCTGTAGCTCCCTTCAGCTTTCCTCCGCTGTTCAAGTATTCTATTTCTACGGGGCTGTTGGCCGCCGGCTTTCCATTCAAGTACACACGGCCACGAAATACATTTTGTTCATAAACCCCAAAAGGCCTGGTGAGCGGCACTATCTCGGTCTCTAAGCCAAGGGGCTTCTCCCAACCCTCTTCTTCACCATAGGCCGCAATGTAAGCCTTGGTGATATGTTTAATATAATGATCCTCAGCAGGCTCCCAGTATGGCCTGGGGATCATGTAAATACAATACACACCCGGCCGCTTGACCTTGTATCCTATCCGCCACGCCTTGTGTCCCAGATGAGTGGCAGGTTGAAGCTTTCGGGTAATTACCTCTTCCTTCAGAGTCCCCATGTTCATAATCCCCACCTTTTGTGGTCTTTCCAGCTCCATGCTGTGTTGCTCAAATGGGTGTGTAAAGGCAAAGAGGATTTCCACTCTTCTGTGTGATTGATCAAGCATGGTAATAGAAGGAATCACCGCCCCGAAATGTGCACATGCCACAGCCGGCAGCATGAAAATAGTGCAAAGCAATGCCAAGATTAATTTGGTCTTGATTCCTTTGAAAATCTTCATAATTACCTCCTTAAAATTCAACTGTTACCCGCACGCCGGTAACCCATCCCTTCACATCCTCGTGGTCACTGGCCCCCTTATACTTATCATCCAAATACTGTGCGTCGAAAGTTAGAGCGCAGAAATCCCATAGTCCGAATCGAACATATCCTTCCATGACCTGCGAGTTGTCAATATCTGCATTCCCTCCGCCGAGGTAGGCATAGCCCAGGCCTGCATTATCCTGCTCACGGCCCCACAGCGCTCCACTGATGTTTACTCCTCCCGAGTACATATAATCATAGTCGACAGTGGGTTTATCATCTTGCCAGCTGAAGCGAACCCATACCCCGAGGAGCCTTCCAATTTCCTGATCGCATGAAATCGTCACCCCTTTGAGGCTAGCCTTGCCTCCGCCTGGCTTGGCAAAATCCTTGCTAGTCCCATCAAATATGATGCGATACGTGCCTTGACCCATGGAGCTGTCAACACTATAGGCCAATTGCATGCCGTAAAAGCTGTATGCATTGCCGTCATCATTTTCACCTACTCCCATGATCACGCCTTTTGCGGAAAAGGCTCCGACCTCCCATTCCAATGCGCCCCCAATATCATAGGATGGCAAAAATGCTATGGGACTGTTCACAAACGCCTCGTTCATAAACTGGGTGTTTTGATCGTTTGCATAATTGTTTTCATCCAGGTAATCCGTTGAATCTATTATCCCTCCGCTTATGCCAAGGGTGTGCCTTTCGCCCAGAGAAAATACATGCTTCCACCATACTGTAAGAAGGTAATCTCTGTTGCGCCCGTTTATATCCTTCACGTCATCTTCATAGTCTGATGCCCAAGGAGTTAGGTTGAATGCGTATTTGTCGACATTTAGTCCGTTGCCAGCACCAAAGCCGAACTTGAAGAAGACCTCGTCGGCTTCTGTTGGACATATGCTGACTTCGGGCTGGAAAACAATTCCTCCCCTTCCAAAGTCATCATTATCTGCGTTTGCGCTTTGGTATTGATAAGCCCCTGCTATGATTCCACTGATCTTTACCTTGTCCATAAAGCTCTCGGAAGACTTCTTCTCCAATTTTTCCAACCTCTCCTCAAGCTGGTTCATCCGCACATTCGTTGACGCCTCATCAGCCAGTGCACTCCCAGCGATCAACAGACTGCCAGCCACTAGAATCCTGATAAAATTTTTCAAACTTAACACCTCCTTTATCACGGATTTTTTTGATTCCACCAAAAGCAGCGTCTCCGTATCTTTTCCAGCCTTTCTAAAGCCCTACTACTTTATCACCCCCTTCCACCATACATATCGATCGCCCGACCGAAACTCTGCTTTGGCCAATAAAAAACCACGAAAACACCAGGTAGGATTCTCTCCTGCACTGAGGCCTTCGTGGCTCTGTATGGTTCCCTTTTATTGTCTTGTGAAACGCCTTACACTCACGCGCCCAGGGCGAAATATATCCCCATCCTGCACCAACAAAGAAAGGCCACAAGTCCAAGGGTCTTCAGACCCAAGCAAACCTTCGTGGCCTTAAGGTGGTAAGTTTCTATTTTGCGCTAGGGCTTCTTGCCCAAAGTCCGCGGCACTTGTACCAAAGCCGTACTTCACTGTCAAGAATTTTTGCCCAGTGATTGAAAGCTGGACATTAATGGTTATTTTTAATCAGCCAAAAGGAGGAATGTTGGTGAATTCTTCATGCAAGGCGTTAGAAAAAAGACACCTTAAAAATCCCATATCAGTCCAGTTCAACGAGAGTCCGCTGGACTTTGAAAAGGCAAAGGGTCTTGCCATGGACATAGCCAAGAAGAGGTCCGAGGACCCGATGCTTTTGGCATGGTACGATAAGAAGGCGGCACGATTTTCTCCTTCAGTGGAATGCTGTGACCAAGAAAAACCTTCATGGCTAGTATATGCGGAATCAAGGGGAGCCGATATAATTGTTGAGATAAACGATCTTGAGTATGTCTTCGCCTTCTGCGGCTCCACAATGTGAAGCAAGTGGCTTAATGAGGGCGACATATGGACAGCGACAAGGTAATAATAACGTGCACTAGGTGTGGAACAAAGAACAGGGTGCCCAAGGACAGATTGGGGGATAGGCCGGTCTGCGGTAGGTGTCGCAATCCACTGGTCCTGACCGAAGGTATGGGAAAGCCGGTGGAAATCACCGATCAAACTTTTGAAAGAGAAGTATTTTCATACCCTGGAACTGCTTTGGTTGACTTCTGGGCCCCTTGGTGCGCGCCTTGCAGAATGGTGGCCCCCGTGTTGGAAGACCTGGCTTTAAAGTACAACGGCAGGGTAAAAATCGCCAAGATAAACGTAGATCAAAACCCTGTAGCTGCTTCTAGATTCCAAGTCCAGAGCATACCCACTCTGATAATCTTCAAGAATGGTAAGGCCGTTGATAGGATAATAGGTGCGCTGCCCGGGGCACAAATCGAGGCCCGCTTGCAGGCCGCTTTGGAAAGTTAGAGTGATCTCTTTTGATAGAGGCTTGGTCTTATGTATTTGAAACTGTGTTTGAAGCCGTTTAGGCTCTCGGCCCCACCTATAACAAAAAGGCCATTGGGTCTTATTGCCCTGTAAAGTTTATTGACCACTGACTCCTTTGCCTGCTTGTCAAAATAGATCAACACATTTCGACAAAATATCACATCAAACGCCTCAAGGGGTGGATGTCCTGTCAACAGGTTAAAGCGCTTGAATGTCACCATGTCCTTCACTTCATCTTTGACCTTTACGTACCCTTCCCACCTTCCTTTCCCTTTCCGAAAATATTTCCTAAGCATCTCCCTCGGCATGTTTTTAGCCTTATCAAATGGGTAAATCCCATTCTTAGCGATCTTGAGGGCGCTGATGGAAATATCTGTAGCCAGTATGTTCGGCCTAAAACCCCTTTCAAGACAATGCATAGCTATGGAATAAGGCTCCTCCCCACTTGAGCATGCAGCACACCATATGTCTACATGCTCAGGGCGTATGCAGTGGAAGTGTTTGGATTCACGGAAAAAATAAGTGTGGTTAGTAGAGACTGCATCTATAAAATTGTCCAATTCGGTCCTGCTTTGCCTGATGAGAGCCAAATAGTCTCTAACCGACGCAGTCCCGGTTGCGCGAAGCCTTTTGCTTAGGCGTGCCTCAAGAAGGTTTTTCTTACCCTCATGGAGGTATATACCGCACAGCCCATAGACAAGCTTGCTTAGAGTAAAAAATTCTTCTTTTGTGAGTTCCATTTAATATGCAAGCGATTCCCGCGGGCAATTTTTCTAGACCAATAAGAACATCGGCAAGGAGGGCATAACCCATTAAACTAACTACTGGTTTTACTTGCATAGGGTGTCTCGCTGTGCTAACAAAGAAAAACCCTGCAACGTTCTAAATAACAGCGTCGAAATGAGAGGTGGATCGCCATGGCCATTTACAATAGCACCATATCCCTCAAAAGCACGGCAGGTACCGATATTTTTGATATCACTTACGTGGTTGAAAAAGAGATAAAGGCGAGCGGAATATCTAACGGTGCAGTTACGCTTTTTATTCCAGGCTCAACAGCCGCCCTGACCACCATTGAGTATGAAAGCGGAGTAATCAACGACCTTCGAAAAGCAATAGAAAGAATAGCCCCGAGCGATATTTACTATGAACATAACGAGAGATGGGGGGATGGCAACGGATACTCTCACGTAAGAGCCGCCCTCCTGGGCCCCTCCTTGCATATTCCAATTATTAGAGGTAATATGACTCTTGGCACGTGGCAACAAATCGTGGTATTGGATTTTGACAACCGCCCTCGCAATCGAAGGGTCGTAGTTCATATTATCGGAGAGTAATGAGAATGGTTGTTGAGCTGGCTCCGGGATAAATTGCTCCAAATATGCATCTCCTGGGGTAGAAGGTGCCTAAAGACAAAAGCAAGCCAAAATTTCAGAAAAATATAGATCTCCTTCCTGGAGGAGCATCTGAAATTTTGGCTCTTTATTTTACTGGAGGAAAATAATCCTTTGGAAAACAGGGCTCAGTCAGAAACCACAACCCGAAAAAGCATTACATTTCCTGACCCTGAGTTACTTCGATCTTTGTGTGGCCAGGGCAGCTCACACTTACGCATGATCGAAAAGCGACTCGGCGTAGGCCTTTATTTGAGAGGAAATGTCATAGCAATAGAGGGCTCGGACTGGGAAATTGATCTATGTGAGGCAGTGCTCCGCCAGTTGTATGAGCTCCTCAAATCAAAATTCCCTTTGTTCCCAAACGACGTGGACTATGCTATCCGAATTCTTAGCCGAGACAAGTCTGTGAATCTAAAAAAGATTTTTAAGGATGAAGTATTTATCTCCTCCAAAAAAAAGGTCATAACACCCAAGACCATCAATCAAAAGGAATATATTGACGCCATCCGGAAATTTGACATAGTGTTTGGCATAGGACCGGCCGGCACAGGCAAAACCTATTTGGCCATGGCAATGGCCATATCAGCGCTTCAAAAAAGGGAAATAAATAGGGTCGTGCTTGCCAGGCCAGCCGTGGAGGCGGGTGAACATCTGGGTTTCCTTCCGGGTGATCTCTATGAGAAGGTTAATCCATATCTAAGACCCCTTTACGATGCATTGCATGACATGATGGACTTTGACAGTGCCTCAAGGCTGATTCAGCAAGGGGTGATAGAGGTGGCACCCCTGGCGTTTATGCGGGGAAGAACCCTGAATGATTCCTTTGTGATTCTGGATGAGGCCCAAAATGCCACCTCTGAGCAGATGAAGATGTTTTTGACCCGGTTGGGCTTTAGCTCAAAGGCCGTGATAACAGGGGATGTCACTCAAACCGACTTGCCCGAGGGGAAGAGATCCGGCCTTATAGAGGCACGTGAGATATTGGGGCACATTAGAGGCATTCGCTTTGTTCATTTTTCAAAAGAGGACGTAATTCGGCATCCCTTGGTGCAGGAGATCATCGAGGCCTACGAAAACCTGGAAAACAAGAGGCGATCAGGCTAAAGCAATGAGCGAAAAAAAGGCATCTAAAAAAACCTGGGCCGGTAAGCCCGCTAAGAAACTGGAGCCCGACCGGCGAATCCCAAAGAAGGTAGATATATCAGGGGCTGCAAAATCAAATTACGAGCTAACAAGATGGATATTGATAATCGTAATGAGCTTGCTGTTTGCGGTGTTGCTCTACCCCGGACTCCTCAGCAAACCGAAGCAATATAAGCTGGGAGACATAGCCGAAAGAGATATCAAGGCCACCCATGAGTTCTTGATCGAGGACACTGCCCTCACGGAAAAGAACCGGCTCAAGGCGGTCAGAGAAGCACCACCTGTATACGACTTTGACCCTTCAGGTTCAAATGCCCTGGGCAGGCTGAGAGATGCCTTTGAAGAAGGCAGGCGCTCCCTGCGCTCGGCACCAGGCGAAGAAGCAGCCTCCCATGGGCCCTCCGCAACCACAGAGGCAGGCAGAACCAGCCCTGCGCTTCCCTCATTCTCCAAAGAGCGATTCTCGGAGATACTCGGGTTGCAGGTACAGGAAGAGGTATTTGAAGTCCTGAAAAAGACTGGATTTCCCGCTGAGGTGGAAAACCTCGTGATTAGGTTGTTAAGCCCAATCCTTCACAAAGGGGTCGTGCGGAACAAAAGGGAACTTCCGTCACAAATGCCCCGCGGCATCATCCTTCATAATATCTTAACCGACATAGAAATAACAGTAACGGAAACAGAGAGGATCTTGGACCTGGACCAAGCCAAGAGGTTAATCGTGGAGGAATGGAAAAAGACCAGCCAGCCGGTATTACCACCTGACCTGAAGAAGGTGGGCTTGGTCTTAGCCTTATCTTTATTAGAACCCAATGTCACCTTTAACAAGAGAGAGACTGAATTGCGCAAGGAAGCCGCTCGCAAGGCGGTCAAACCTGTTTATTTCAAGGTAAGAAAAGGTGAAATGATAGTCCGGGAGGGAGAGCCCATTCGCCAAGAGCATCTTCTGAAATTAGCGGAGGAATACAGGTATTTAAGGAAAGACAAGTTCCTAGGGCACATCCCAGCAATGGCTATCCTGATAGGATTTTTGCTGTTTTCCTTTTATCTTGTTACAGGTCCAACACGCTCTCAAGTCCCCTCCAAGAAACGAGACCTGATCTTCCAGGCACTAATTCTGACCATCTTTTTCCTCTTAGCCATAAGCGCCAATTTTATCGCCGCCGAGGTGGCTAGGGGCTTTCCTTTCCTTACACCCAGGGCCCTTATATTCGCAATCCCCATTGCCACTGGTCCCATGCTCGTGTCTCTTTTCCAGGGCATGAGGGTTGCTGCAGGCTTCTCCGTATTGCTTTCGGTGCTGACGGCCTTGGTCCTCGGGGGCAAAGTTGAGTTCTTTGTATACTTCCTCGTAGGTGGTCTCATCGCGGCACATGGTATGAAAGAGTGCAGGGAAAGAGGAGAATTCATAAAAACCGGGTTAAAGGTAGGGCTTGCAAACATGGTCCTCGCCCTTTCCATAGAGACCCTACATGGATTCTTTTATACGGTGGAGCCTCTGGTGGCTTGTGTCACGGCATTTTTGGGAGGTATTCTCGTCGCGGTTATCACCACTGGCAGCGTACCCTTGGTTGAAATGGCTTTTGGTTACACTACTGATATTAAGTTACTGGAACTTGCAAGTCTGGACCAGCCCCTTTTACGAGAACTCATGGTTCAGGCTCCCGGAACATATCACCACAGTGTGATTGTAAGCCAGATGGTGGAGGCATCGGCCAAGGCCGTTGGGGCCAATCCTTTGTTGGCCAAGGTGGCGGCGTATTACCATGATATAGGGAAGATGAAAAAGCCGCTATACTTTATAGAAAACCAGGTAAACGGCCAGAACAAGCACGAAAAACTTGCTCCATCCATGAGCAGCTTGATTCTTATCTCGCACGTCAAAGACGGGGTTGAGCTGGCTAAGAAATATAAGCTTGGCCAACCCATCATAGATATCATCCAACAACACCATGGAACCAGCCTTATCACCTACTTCTATGAAAAGGCCAAGGAGCAAGCTGGCCAGCGCTCCGACAAGGCCGTACAGGTAAAAGAAGAAGACTTCAGATATCCCGGCCCTAAACCCCAAACAAAGGAGGCAGGGCTGGTGATGTTGGCCGACGCAGTCCAGGCCGCATCCAAGACCTTGGTCGATCCAACTCCTGCGAGAATCCAGGGATTAGTCCAGAAGATCATAAACAGAATATTTTCTGACGGTCAGCTGGACGAGTGCGAATTGACCTTGAAGGACCTACACTTGATCGCTAAAAGCTTCAACAAGACATTGAGTGGAATTTTTCATCAAAGAATAGAGTATCCAGAGCCTGTAATCAGGGCTCCTGGAGGGAAAAGGGCGGCAAATGGAAATATTGATCAACCTCCAGCAGGAGATTCCCGGAGTCAGCGAACAGAAGATAAGAAGAAAAATGGCGAAAGTCTTAGACGCCTTGGACTGTCATGACAAAGAACTCAGCATCCTAGTCACCTCTGACGATGAGATCGCGCGACTTAACATGAAATACTTGGGCCGTAGAGGACCGACCAATGTAATAGCCTTTCCCATGTCTCCCACCAGTGAAAAAGAGCCGGAATCCCCTCTCCTGGGTGATATCGTGATATCCGTGGACACTGCTTCACGTGAAACACGGGATACCGGTGAGACCCTTTTGGAAGCGGTTGGCAGGCTCCTCATCCACGGTCTTTTGCACCTGCTCGGCTATGAGCATGAACAAAACCAACAAAGGGCAAAAGAAATGCAAAGGCAAGAAAACAGATTAATCAAAATCTTCAAGGAGGCATGAAATGGCACGACTTGCGGTAAATGTGGACCACGTTGCAACTGTAAGGCAGGCAAGGGGAATTGATGAACCAGACCCTGTTATTGCTGCGGGCATTGCAGAGCTTGCAGGCGCCGAGGGCATTATCTGCCACCTGAGGGAAGACCGTCGGCATATTCAAGATAGAGACCTTGAGCTCTTAAGGCAAACCGTAAAAACAAAACTCAATCTGGAAATGGCTGCCGTGGAGGAAATGATTAACATCGCCATCAAGACTAAACCGGATCTTGTTACACTGGTTCCTGAGAAGCGTGAAGAATTAACAACCGAGGGAGGTCTCGACGTCCTGGCTCGTAAAGACCATTACACAGATGTAGTGAAACGCATGAAGGATGCGGGGATACTAGTCAGCTTTTTCGTTGACCCGGATCCGGCCCAGATCGAAGCCGCCAAGGAGTGTGGTGGAGATATAGTGGAAATACACACGGGCCATTACTCTGAGGCCAAAAGTGAATCGGAGGCCGAGCGGCTGTTCTCCCTTATTGGAGCGGGTGTTAATGTTGCCGAAAAGCTGGGGCTGGCTATCAGTGCCGGCCATGGTCTAAATTATGTCAATATCAAACGGTTCAGCGAGCTCCACCAGATTGAGGAATACAGTATAGGCCACAGCATCGTGGCCAGGGCCATTTATGTCGGTTTTGAAAGGGCGGTACGGGAGATGGTCGCACTTGTCAAGGACTTCTAGAATTTGGGAGTTCAATGATTTACGGTATTGGCGTTGACCTTGTAGATGTTACCAGAATCGAAAAGGTTGTTAAGAGGTGGGGATCCAGATTTGTGGATCGAGTGTTTACCGACCTGGAAAAACAAACATCCTATAAGAGAGTACATCCCTATTCAGCATTGGCCCTGCGGTTCGCTGCAAAAGAAGCCTTTTCCAAGGCCTTGGGCCTTGGTATGAAAGAAGGGGTTAAATGGAAAGAAATAGAAGTGTTTAATGACGAAAAGGGCAAACCCGGGATACGGCCCCTAGGCCGAACCCTTTCCATTTGCAGAGAAAAAGACATAGGCAATATCCATTTATCCTTATCTGATGAAAAACACAATGCCATAGCAATGGTTGTATTGGAGAAAAGAGATGAGACTAGTTAAAGCTTCTGAAATGCAGGAAATGGATAGGAAAACAATCCAAGAGCTCGGGATTCCGGGCATTGTGCTTATGGAAAACGCTGGCAGGGGTGCAGCCCACACATTTCTTTCCCACTTTTCCCCTGAACAGGGAGCAAGGGTTATCATAATCTGCGGCAGGGGAAACAATGGGGGTGATGGCTACGTCGTGGGCAGGTATCTCCACGAGGCCGGGTTGAGGCCCACCATTATGGTATTGTCTGAAAAAGAAAAAATATCAGGCGACGCACGGATGAACCTTGATATAATTCACGGAATGGGCCTAGATATCCGCTACCTTCCTAATGAACAATCCTGGCAAGATCAGAAAAAAGAACTAACTCATTGCAATTACTTGGTGGATGCCATTCTCGGCACTGGACTAAATTCACCTGTTCGCGGTTACTACGGTGCCGTCATAGATGAGATCAACAGTAGCGGAAAACCTGTTATGGCCATTGACATACCATCCGGACTCAACGCGGATAACGGGTCCATAATGGGTCTGGCGGTAAGAGCGGACCTGACCGTAACTTTCGGCCTTCCAAAGCTCGGGCAACTGGTTTTTCCAGGCTGTGACATGGTAGGCAGGCTGGTACGAGTTGACATCTGCATCCCTCAGTCAGTGGCCCAACAGGTCCCTGAACATTACCGCCTTGTCACGCCTGAAGACTTTGCGGGCTTTCTTATGGAGGGTAAGAAGGACATTCACAAGGGCCATCGAGGACACCTTTTGATCTTGGCAGGCTCTCCTGGCAAAACAGGCGCAGCGACCCTCGCAGCCCTTGGTGCTGTCAGAGCAGGGGCAGGGCTTGTGACCGTTGGGACTCCCGAGTCCCTTAATCCCATACTTGAGGAGAAGCTTACAGAGGCCATGACCGCCCCTCTCCCTCAAACCCCAGAAGGAACCCTTTCCATGAAGGCTCTGCCCTTAATAAAGGAGCTCATGGAAGGAAAAACAGCTCTGGCCATTGGTCCAGGCCTTTCCACAAACCCCGAAACCGTGGAACTGGTGAAAGCAGTTTGTTCCATCAGTAAACTTCCCATGGTAATAGATGCCGACGGACTCAATGCCCTTGTGGGATCACTGGATCTTCTAAGTGGTATCGCCAACCACACTGTGCTAACTCCCCATCCTGGAGAAATGGGAAGGCTTATAGGAAAGCCGCCTGCTGACATTCAGAGTGACAGGATATCAACGGCTCTGGATTTTGTGAATGCACATGGGTGTTATCTGGTTTTAAAGGGAGCGCGTACCCTAATAGCCCTGCCTGAAGGTAAACTGTACGTCAACCCAACCGGCAACCCTGCCCTTTCAAGTGGCGGAGCTGGTGATGTGCTCACAGGACTTATTGGAGGATTTCTCGCCCGGCGTTGGCCCGTGGAAAGGGCTACCATAGCGGGCACCTATATTCACGGACTGGCTGCTGATCTCATTGCAGAAGAAATGGGCACGGTCGGAATAATGGCCGGTGAGCTTTTGGAAGTGGTGCCAGGCTTGATAAATTCCTTGTACTCAGGCAACTGGCCCTTACAAGGCCCACCGCCTCACTTTGACCTCATATAACAAATTCTGACAGACCTAAGAATCGTACCAAGGATGCGTAACAACTTTTTGCTCAGAATGTGTAAAGGGTACTTGCTAGGTGCATGAGAAATCTGCTAGATTCAGGACCAATTCTCCTGAGGAGACTATCGCCCTGGGCAAAGCTTTGGGTATGCGCCTGAAGCAGGGTGATGTCATCGGCCTGATTGGTGAGCTTGGCACGGGGAAAACTTGGTTTACCAAGGGGCTGGCCGTAGGCCTGGGAGTAAAATCAGAGGAACTGGTAACAAGCCCCTCTTTCACCTTGGTAAACGTGTATGAGGGGAGAGTGGTGGTTTATCACATGGATGCCTATAGACTGAACAGTGTCTCTGAGTTCCTAGCTGCCGGGCTTGAGGAGTACTTTTTTATGGGTGGTGTGGCAATACTTGAATGGGCAGACCGGTGGCCTGAGCTTTTGCCCCCTCATTGCCTCAGGATAGAGTTGACCTTTGCGGGCCAAAGCAGCCGTGAAATCTTGCTCAAAGCAAATCACCCAAGGTCCGCAGAAATAATCGAGTCTGTCGCGGTGTGAGGAAATTTTGGGCACTGAGTTCTGCGGGTTCTTGCCTTGCAGATACATAAACTATTTGAGAGATGGCATTCTTGACGTTCATTAACTCAGTATTTCAATTTATGTTGTGGAGTAGTAACCATGGCCTTGATTGTTCAAAAGTACGGTGGAACCAGCGTTGCGGATATTGAAAAAATAAAGGCAGTAGCGCGGAGGGTTATTAATACCTTTAAGCAAGGCAACCAAATGGTGGTGGTGCTTTCGGCAATGGCTGGCCAAACAGATGGATTAATTCACCTTGCCCACGAGCTTTGTGATCAACCTGATCCCAGGGAACTGGATGTCCTCATGTCCACCGGTGAACAAGTGAGCGTAGCCCTGTTTGCCATGGCCGTGAAGTCAATGGGCTATGACGCAAGCTCCCTTTTGGGCTTCCAAGTTCCCATACACACAGATGGCCTGTATGGCAAGGCCCGTATCCATGAGGTAAATACTGACAGAATTCGGCAAGAGCTCGATAAGGGCAGGATCGTGGCAGTAGCAGGTTTTCAGGGCCTTGACGAAGACGGCAATATAACAACCCTTGGCCGCGGAGGGTCCGACACAACAGCTGTCGCCCTGGCTGCAGCTCTGAAAGCGGATGTCTGCGAGATCTTTACCGATGTTGACGGAGTCTATACCACTGACCCAAACATTTGTCCCAAGGCCAAGAAGCTTGATACCATCTCCTATGAAGAAATGTTGGAAATGGCAAGCCTGGGTGCCAAGGTCTTGGAAATAAGATCCGTGGAATTTGCCAGCAAGTTCCAGGTCCCTATCCACGTAAGGTCAACTTTTTCGGAGGAGAAAGGCACAATGGTAATGGCAGAGACAAAGGATATGGAAAAAGTGGTGGTGTCGGGGGTGACATACAGCAAAAATGATGCGAGGATCACCATGAAAAGAGTTCCTGACAAGCCAGGAACCGCATCAAAGATTTTCAAGCCCGTGTTCGAGGCCGGCATTGTAGTGGATATGATCGTACAAAATACAAGCGAAGACGGTTACACTGACCTCACCTTCACAGTCCCAAAGCCGGATTTCCACAGGGCCCTAAAGCTCCTGCGGGACGTGGCCCAAGACATAGGGGCAGAGCGGGTGATGGGAGATGAAAATATTGCCAAAGTAAGCATCGTGGGCTTGGGAATGAGAAGTCATGCAGGGGTGGCCCAAAAGATGTTTGACGCCCTTGCCAAGGAAAACATCAACATAATGATGATCAGCACATCGGAAATAAAGATATCATGTGTGATAGATGAAAAATACACCGAACTGGCTGTGAGAACATTACACACTGCTTTTGGACTTGACAGTGACGCCCAAGAAGCAAATTGAAAAACCCATTGCCTACCTGCTCCTTTTGCTGGTATTGCTCCTGATGTACCAGCTGGCTCGAACCGCTCACGGGAGTTCTCCTTCTAAACATTATCTTGAGCCGGGTTCCTGCCTTGTGGAAGTTCGCGGGGTAGTTTCATGGCCGGGTGTGTATAGTTTTGCTAAGTCTCCAACCATGCAACAATTAGTCCAAGCCGCTGGAGGATTAAGTGGCGGACTTACCATTGGACAGACCGCAGAAACCACCCGGGTGCCATGTCTGGGCAAAGTTACCATATCTCGCTCTGGAAAAGATAGGACACTCATCCAAGTAGGCCAAATCGATGCCTTTCACAAGGTCACCTTGGGAGTCAAGCTTGACTTAAACCACGAGACAATAGAGGGCTTGACAGCGATCCCAGGGATTGGGATAAAAACCGCCATGGCCATTGTACGATTGAGAGACAGAAAAGGAGGCTTCAAGTCATTGGAAGAGTTGGCCGAAGTTTCGGGTATCGGCCCCAGCTCAATTGCAAGGATTGCTAGATATGCCACATTAACCAGGTGTAATGGTCTTGAGGGAGATGGTCCGTGAAAGTTAAGCCCACAATTCCCGACTGGATCATAGGCATTGCGCTGATGGTGTTTTTTATCCTGATTACTGTTACAGGTGTACTGGATTTTACCTCACCCCTGGAGATGAAGGCCTTTGATCTTAGGGCCAAGCTTGCTGCTCCGGACAAAAGAAATCCCGATATTGAATTGGTGGTGATTGATGACGATGACCTTGCTGAACTGGGTCGGTTCCCGTGGCCGAGAAACATCCTGGCCAAGGGTATTGATAATCTCGCCGCCGCAGGGGCCAAGGTAATCGCCCTGGACATACACCTTCCGGAGCCGGAAGAGGCAGCGGGCCTAAAGGTCCTGACAGAGCTAAAGCGAAGATACGAGCAGAGTGGACTGGCCCGTCTCAAGGTTGGCAAGGAATTTGAGTCTGATTTGCAGAATGCCATCGAAAGCCTGGATCACGATGCAATCCTTACAAGTTCAATACGCAAGGCTGGTAACGTGGTATTACCCATTTACTTTGACTTGACAAGCCAAGCCAGGGACCGGCAACTTCCGGACTTTGTGAACAAGTACGCCTATAAAAACGTCAAGGGGAAGAACAAGGAATGGGCAGTATCATCCCTAATATGGCTCTCAAAAATCAAGCCCTTACTACCCACGTTCGCAAATGCGGCTGCGGGCATCGGCCACTTGAATCTGTTCCCAGACCAAGATGGATACGTCCGAACCCAGGTACACGTATTGGGATATCTTAAGGATATCTATTTTCCTTCCCTTCCCATGGAGATCGTGCGGCTTTACAAGGGTCTCAAAGACGAAGATATTACCGTCTTTCTTGGAGAAGGGATAGACTTAAAGACAAGCCCCTCCACTACCATCCATGTTCCGGTCGTAGACCCCAGTATGAGAACTATTATCAACTGGAACCAAGGCCCGGGAATTGCATTCCATGAGACCCCATTCCGCAAAGTATTCAAGAACGAGGTTCAGACGAGCTTGTTCCGAGACAAAATCGTAATTATCGGGCCCACTGCGCCGGGCATAGGAGACAAGTTTGTCACCCCGGTTTCCGGCAATCTCCCCGGTGTGGAAATCATTGCAAACTCAGTGGCTAACATTCTCAACCAAAGGTTCATTTCGAGACCTCCATGGGTCCCTGCCACTGAGCTAATAGCCCTGATACTATTCGGAATATTTATTTCATTCCTCCTGCCCCGTATGAAAGCGGCTCCCGGTGCCATTTCAAGCCTGGCGATCGTCGCGGGATATTCAACCCTGGGGTTTGTCCTGTTCTTGTCTTCCAATATATGGCTGCGGATTATTCCCCAAATAATGCTCTTAATATTGGGATACCTGCTCGTAATCTCAAAGCGGTTCCTGGTTACTGAAAAGACGAAAGAGAAAGTTGAGGCAGACTCCATCGAGACGAACAAGATGTTGGGTTTGTCATTCCAGCAGCAAGGAATGTTGGATCTAGCCTTTGAAAAGTTTAGAAAGCTACCCATTGAAGAAGAAGGAGTCAAGGATCTTCTCTACAACCTGGGCCTTGATTATGAAAGGAAAAGGCAGTTTTCTAAGGCACTGGCCACATATCAATTGATAGCCCAGGCAGGAGAATCATTTAGGGATCTGGACGATCGCATCCCAAAATTAAAACATGCCGAGGCCACCCTCATTTTCGGCGGTTCCGGGACAAAACACCCTGGAGAGATATCAGCTCCAATGGCGGATACAGGCACCAGGCCGACTCTGGGAAGGTATGAGATAATAGGAGAGATCGGACGGGGAGCAATGGGGGTTGTATATAAGGGCCAGGATCCCAAGATACGAAGGACCGTTGCTATCAAAACATTGAACCTGACCGAGTTCGAAGAGTCTGAAATCCCGGAGATAAAAGAGCGTTTTTTCAGGGAAGCCGAGTCAGCCGGCCTTCTTACTCACCCTAATATAGTAACAATTTATGACTGCGGGGAGGAGCAGGATCTTGCTTACATAGCCATGGAGTATCTGGAAGGAGAAGATCTTCTTCGATACACCAAAAAGGGCAATTTGCTGCCCATCCGCGACGTCCTCGACATAACAGCCAAGGTTGCAGATGCTCTCGGCTACGCCCACAGTAGGAACGTGGTGCACAGGGACATTAAGCCTGCAAACATTATGCGCCTGAAAGAAACGGGAGACGTGAAAGTCACGGACTTCGGGATAGCCCGAATCACATCGTCCTCCAAGACAAAAACGGGCGTGGTTATGGGTACCCCATCTTACATGTCGCCAGAGCAGTTATCGGGCAAGAAAGTTGACGGCCGGTCAGACATCTTTTCCCTTGGGATCGTGCTTTTTGAACTCCTAACGGGCGAAAAACCCTTCAAGGCTCAGGACATGACCTCCCTCATGTACAAGATCGCCCAAGAGCCACATCCCTCGGCCAAGTCCATCAACCCCAAGATACCGACTGTGGTGGAGAAAATAATCGATAAGGCCCTTGAAAAGGACTTAAACACGCGCTATCAGTCAGCATCGCAGATGGCGGAACAGTTGAGACTGGTGGTGGCAAAAATGGACGAGATAGCACGACAACAGGGATCTCTGTAAACCTATATTATTTGAACTTATGAAAACCAGATCCGCAGGAAAAACAGACGTTGGCCTAAGGCGAAAAAATAACGAAGATCGTATTTTGCTGGCACCCGAGCTTGATCTTTTCGTTGTAGCCGACGGCGTTGGGGGCCATAGGGCGGGGGAGGTCGCCAGTCAGATGGCTGTCGGCGCTATGGAGGACTACTGGCGACGGGTTAGAAGCGGAAACCCTCCTTCCTTTTTCCGCCAGTTCGACGAGTCTTTACCCGAGGTGGCCAGGCACCTACTGAATTCAATACATTTTGCTAATCTTGCTGTTTTTGAAGCCCAGAAACAGCCAGAATACGTGGGTATGGGTACCACAATCGCTGCAGTGGTCTTAGAAAAAGGAACCTTCTGGGCAGCCAATGTTGGGGACAGTCGCATTTATCATTATGACCATCAGAGGTTGCTGCAAATCTCCCAAGACCACAGCCTAGCTGAAGAGACAAAACTAAAAGAAATCTTTCCAAACCTTGAAGCTGACAGCGTATTTGCAAAAAATGCACTTACCCGTGCCCTGGGACTGTCTGACACCGTTGAGGCATTCATAGTTCCTGTGAAACCGGCCCCTGGAGACATACTCTTGCTATGCTCTGACGGGCTTACCAATTATGTAGAGGAACAGGCCATTGAGCTTATCCTCTCAGACATAACCGTATCATTAGAGGACAAGGTGGCAGTATTGGTGGATGAAGCCAATAAAGGAGGTGGAGGAGATAACATCTCAGTAATATTGGTAGAGGTGGAAAAAGGAGGAAAGTGGAGCAAGATCAAAAAAAGGCTTCAAGCAAAGGAAGCCTAGGCGCAAGCCAATCCTCAAATATTGAATCTTTTGCGCATACCACCCTTGACTGCTAATGTATGTACTTGGAATAGACACTTCATGTGACGACACATCTGCGGCCATTGTAAAAGACGGTAGACAAGCACTGTGCAGT
>QMLZ01000012.1 GCA_003646995.1 Deltaproteobacteria bacterium
CAGCTCTCAGGTCCATTCCAGATGAACCCTCTGACTCGTACCGTGGCAAAGGAAGCCCCTCGGATCCGGGCAGTCTCCTTATAAGAACTTCTACATGGCGGTTTTGAGCGACCATTTCAAGCGCTGCTGATTATTAAACAATGACCTATTCAAACGCAATACACGCTTCGTCCACATCCTGCTCGGTTATAGGGCCTAAAGCCGTCATAGACAGGCAGCCATCACTGAACACTTTAGCTCCCACACTTATAACTTCGTCAAGGGTTACCCGGTTAAGTTCCCCAACTAGCTCCTCATAGCTGATGTATCTCCCATAAACCATTTCGTTCTTGGCGATCCTCATCATCCTGTTATCTGTACTATCTGCACCAAGGTAAATACCGCCAATGAGGTGTTCTTTGGCGAAGGCCAAATCATCCTGGGTGATACCCCCTGTCAGGACCTTCTTGACCTCTTTCTTGATGGTATCAAGTACCAGATTAACCTTTTCTTTATCAGTCGCCACATATATGCCTAACATGCCTGTGTCAAGGTAAGCAGAGAGGAAAGAAAACACCGAGTAGGCCAGACCCATGTTTTCTCGAATCTCCTGGAACAACCTCGAACTCATATTTCCGCCAAGGATGGTATTGAAAAGCCCACATGCAAATCTGTCAGGACTTCTCAGGGACGGGGCTTCTCCGCCGATACAGATATGCACTTGCTCTAATGGCTTTTCGTGAACGGATATGCCCGTGTGACAGCCAGGGGCCTCGCGTCTGTTTGAAAGCCCCTTGGTCTCCAAAGACTCAAACATCGGTTTGAAAGATTCCACCAGGGCACGGTGATTTACATCGCCCGCTGCTGCAATTAGAATTCGGTCCGGTGAATAGTGGCGTTCCCTATAGCTGAAAAGGTGTTCCCTAGTTATAGATGAGACTGTTTCTCCTGTTCCCAGTATTGGCATCCCGATCGGGTGGCCGCGCCAGAAATGCCTGTTGAACAGGACGTGCACGTTCTCATCAGGCGTGTCTTCCACCATACTTATTTCCTGAAGAATTACTTCCCTTTCTCTCTCGATATCCTCAGGATCAAAAACGGGATTAAGGAATATGTCGGAAAGGATGTCAGAAAGGACCGAAAAATGTTTGCCCAGTACCCGAGCGTGAAAGCACGTGTTTTCCTTGCCAGTAAAAGCGTTGGAAAGGCCTCCTACCGCATCCAGCTCTTTGGCGATTTGAAGGGCGCTACGGTTCGTGGTGCCCTTGAACACCATATGTTCTATGAAGTGACTTACACCATTTTCATCCTCTGCCTCATCACGGGAGCCCGCATCCACCCAAATCCCGAGGGAAAGGGAATTTAGATAACTCACGGACTCCGACAGTATTCGAACCCCATTGTCTAAAACAGTCTTGTTAAACATCGTCCAGGCGTTCTCCCAGGGCGGCCTTGCGGGACAGTCTGATCTTTCCGTTTTCGTCCACATCAAGTACCTTGACTAGAACCTCGTCCCCTTCCTTGAGGATATCTGATACCTTATTCACGCGCTGTCTGTCGAGTTGGGAGATATGGATCAAGCCGTCAGTACCAGGGAAAATTTCCACAAAGGCACCGAAGTCCATTATCTTGGTGACTCTGCCAACGTAGAGCTTGCCGACCTCGGCTTCCTGGGCAATCTCGTTTATCATCTTTACGGCCAAATCGGAGCTTTCCTTGTCAGGAGCCGCAATATACACCTTTCCTGAATCATCGACTTCAACACGAGCACCGGTCTCGCTGCAGATATTTCTTATGGTTTTTCCACCCGGACCGATTAGCAGCCTGATTTTTTCAGGCTTAATCTCGATCGTGGTCACAACGGGTGCGTACTCCGAAATTTGCTTTCTTGGCTTTGCAATGGTCTTGTTCATTTCCTCCAGGATATGCAACCTTGCTTCTCTTGCCTGCCTCAAGGCCTGGGACAAGATCTCCTTGGAAAGCCCTTCAATTTTAATGTCCATTTGAAGTGCTGTTATGCCGTCCCGCGTGCCGGTCACCTTAAAATCCATATCACCGTAGTGATCCTCGTCACCGATAATGTCTGTAAGAACTGCGACATTATCCCCGTCAGACATTAAGCCCATTGCGACGCCGGCAACACCATCCTTCACAGGCACGCCAGCATCCATGAGGGAAAGCGAGCCGCCGCACACACTCGCCATTGATGACGATCCATTGGATTCCAAAATCTCAGAGACCACCCGTACGCAGTAGTCAAACTCCTCCTTGTCGGGCATAACCGGGAGCAATGCCCTCCGGGCTAATGCCCCGTGACCGATCTCCCTTCGCCCTGGGCCTGTCAACCTCCTCGCCTCGCCAACGCTGTAAGGCGGAAAGTTATAATGAAATATAAACGATCTAAACTGATCACCATATATGGATTCGATTCTCTGCTCGTCGAGCTCAGTTCCAAGGGTCGTGAGTACCATTGCCTGGGTCTCCCCCCTAGTGAACAGGGCTGAGCCGTGTACCCTTGGCAAAACCCCCACAACACAATCAATGGGTCTCACATCGGTAAATGAGCGGCCGTCGATTCTTCTTTTTTCTTCCAATACCATGCGACGCACCATCTTTTTCTCAAGGTCATAGTACATGTCTTTTATCTGAGCCTCTTTCTCAGGGAAGGATTCGGTTAGCGCTTCTAAAACGTTATCAAGCGCCTCTTTTCTCTTGGCTTGTCTTTCCTTCTTATCCCCTGTCACTATAACCTGGTCCAATAACGGGGTCGCGACTTCTTCTACCTTTTTAACCAGCTCTTCTTCCACCGGCTCTGGGGGTACTGTTCGCTTGGGTTTCCCAACCGCCCTTCTCAACTCATCCTGCATGTCCAGTAAGGGGCTGATCGCCTCCTGGGCGTAGAATATAGCCTCTACTATTTCATCCTCTGTTACGAATTGCGCTCCTCCTTCTACCATAACTATGCCGGACCTATTTCCGGCCACGATCAGGTTGATATCACTTTCTTCTTGCTCACCCAAAGTAGGGTTAATCACAAACTTACCCCCAATGCGTCCCACTCTCACTCCTGCGATCGGTCCCTGGAAGGGTATATCAGATATCTCCAGGGCTATGGAGGCCCCCAGCATTGCCAGCACGTCGGCCTCGTTTTCCCTGTCCGTAGAGAGCACGCTTGCTATTACCTGGGTCTCAAAATGGTAGTTATCTGGAAACAACGGCCGCAATGGTCTGTCGATCAGTCTGGAGGTAAGAACTTCCCTTTCGCTGGGCCTTCCCATATCTCTGCGGAAGAAATTACCAGGAATTCGCCCGCCAGCATAAGACATTTCTTGGTACTCCACGGTAAGAGGCAGGAAATCTATTCCCTCCCTGACTTCGTCAGTGGACACCGCGGTGACCAAAACCACTGTCTCCCCAAAAGTCACCACTGCCGAGCCGCTGGCCTGTCTTGCAACACGGCCGGTTTCTACGTATAGAGTGCGGCCATCTATTTCAACTGATGCACTTTTAATCATTGTTTTACTCATCCTTTCTCACCTTCGTGTCAAATCGTTCTTAAAAACATCTCAAACACCCCCCACAAGGGATGGCCTTTATTTTCTGATACCTAGCTCCTTGATGACATTTCTGTAACGTTCGATGTCTTTTTTCTTGAGGTAATTTAGAAGCCTTCTCCTCTGGCCGACCAATTTTAGCAATCCCCTGCGGGAATGATGATCTTTCTTGTGTACTTTGAAGTGCTCAGTGAGGTATTTGATCCGGCTGCTAAGAAGAGCGATTTGAACCTCTGGCGATCCAGTATCCTTTTCATGGGTTTTGAATTTCTCGATAATCTCCTTTTTTGCTTCTGGTGTTAGGACCACTTTCTGACCTCCTTTTTCTATGAGAATACTCTTTTTAACGTTACCACATTGTTGGTTTTATCTGCTGATGATCCTCTCGTACTGGCAACTGCCACCAGTTGGCCATCACAAACGAGCTTAATAAACCCCTTGTTCTTCTGAGATGTCAGGGGCTTAATCCCCAGCTCATTCGCCGTAGGCCGATACCCTTTACGAACCTTCTCCGCCATACTCTTGGTTATCTCAACCTCGGCCATCTGCGCCAAGGCCTGTATGGGGTTAATAAGCCTGGCTCTGAGTGCCTCTGCGCTGTACTTTAAGATTGCCGTGGATGAAATAGCTTGTTCCACATGAAAGCTACCAATCTGCGTCCTTCGCAACTCGCTAAGGTGTGCACCACATCCCATTAACTTGCCCAAGTCTGAAGCGAGGCTCCTCACGTAAGTACCCGATGAACATCTCAACCTTAAACGAGCAAAAGGAATCTCAAATTCCTCAAGAACCAGTTCGTAAACAAAAACACGACGGGGCGGCAGTTCTACTTCTTTCCCTTTTCTGGCCATTTCATAAGCCCGCCTGCCTTTCACCTTGACAGCTGAGAAAGGAGGAGGCACCTGATCAATTTCACCTGTGAATGCGCTGAGAATTTGTTCCAGATCCTGCCTTTTTATTGCTGACGGATCTGCTTCTCTTGTGACCTTTCCGGTCTTATCATACGTATCCGTTTCCACACCGAACCGCACAAGGGCCTCATAGGTTTTGTGCTCCTCTGTGATAAATGCCGAAAGCTTGGTACACCGGCCGACCAATAGCACCAAGAGTCCGGTTGCAAAGGGATCAAGGGTTCCTGCATGGCCCACCTTGCGCGTACTGAGTGCCTTTCTGACACTCTGAACTACATCATGGGAAGTCTCTCCTTCTTGCTTATCAATGAGTAGTATCCCCCCATCAACATTTTCCATTAAGAAATCGCACCGCCTCTTTAATGAAAGATTCTTTAAGACTGCCGAGATCTCCCTCACAGTCAAAGCCCGCGGCCCTCTCATGCCCTCCTCCACCGAAGACTGAGGCGAGTTGGGCTACATTTACTCGATTGTTAGACCTCAGACTGAACTTGAAACGCGCATCACCGGTTTGCCTTATCAATGCAGCGATCTCAACCCCCCTTATGAACCTGGCAAAATCCACAAAATGTTCGCTGTCCAGTTTGCCTGCACCCGACTCCTCGAATATGTCCCTTGTTAACACAAGGGTTGCAATCTTGCCGCCATGGTGAAGTTCAATAGTCTCAAGCGCCGACTTCAGGAGCCTTAGTCGTGCAAGGTCATGGCCGTCCATAACCTTTTGGGTCACTTGCCACGGGTTTACCCCAAGGTCAACCATGTCAGCGGCGATCCTCAGGGCCTTGGAAGTTGTATTCTCATATCTGAAAGAGCCGGTATCTGTCTGGATTGCTGCAAAAAGGTTTTCTGCTATGTTCTTGTTGAGCGGCAGATCTGCCTCCCTTATGAGATCATGAACAATCTCTCCGGTAGAAGAGGCTTTCGGCTCTATAAGGTTAATATCTCCAAATCCCGTATTGGTCTCATGGTGGTCTATGTTAATCCAGGGTTTGATATTTGTCAGCCGTTCCCTTAGCCCGCCCAGGCGCAATTCATCGGCACAGTCAAGGATGAAAACAGCCGACGGGCTTGTTCCTTCGTCCACATCCTGTCTTATTTCTCCAGCACCCTTTAAGAGATCGAACGGAGATGGAACGGGCTCTTCCAAGAGCAGATGAGGTATTTTGCCCGATTGCCTGAGTGCCTCTGCCAAAGCCAGCATGGATCCGATTCCGTCACCGTCCGGGTCTTTGTGGGTAGTGAGGATGAAGACTTCCCCCTTCTTTAAAACCTCAATTATCCGTCGCAGTATCGTCAGATGATTCATTTGTCTTCAAAGTTTCCAATAGTCTTTCGATATTCATTCCCACTTCCAAGGATTCGTCGTGAATGAAAAGCAGCTCTGGTATGTATCTCAGTTCCAGCCTTTGACCAATCATTCTCTTGATGTAGCCTTTAGCGCTGTTGAGGCCTGCCTGAGCCCTGTCTACTTCAGAACGCCCGCCTATCACACTATAATATACTTTAGCGTGCTTGAGGTCCCTGCTTAGCTTTATGCCGGTCATGGTTACCGCCCTTACACGAGGATCCTTAACGTGTTCCAAGAGCAGCACGGCTATTTCCTTGAGGATCTGCTCACCTACTCTTACCGTGCGATTACCCGCTAACATTGAAAGTCCCTCCTCTTAAACATTGAATATCTCCAGGCGGCAGTCCACTATCCTCGCCAGGTATTGAGATTCCAAGAATGAGAGGATATGGTTCAAGGAGGAATCAATGTGCCTTCGATCATTGCCCACAGTGGTTATTCCGATTTCTATCCTCTGCCATTTGTCATTGGATCCTATCTCTGCAATGGCAACATTGAACCGGGATTTCACCTTATCTACCATACTTCTGACAACCTTCCTTTTTCCTTTCAAAGAACGGTTATCAGAAAGGTAAAATTCAATCTTTAAGGTACCGACCACCATCACTAAAACTCTGCTTCAACCTCTTCAACGTTGTATACCTCAAATACGTCGCCGGGTTTGACGTCTTGGAAATTCTCAATTCCTATTCCGCATTCATATCCTGCCTGTACTTCTTTCACATCGTCTTTGAATCTTTTGAGTGATGCTATATTTCCATCAAACACCACGACGTCGTCCCTCAACACCCTTACTTTGGCACCGCGCTCCACGCGACCTTCGGTTACGTGGCAGCCAGCAACGGTGCCAACTTTTGGCACGTGGAAGATGGCCTTCACTTCCACGCGACCGATAACCTCTTCTTTGAAAACTGGTTCAAGTAGTCCGGCCATAGCCCTCTTGATGTCCTGCAGCACATTGTAGATGACATCGTAGTAACGGATATCTACTTTTTCTTTTTCCGCGATCTCAGAGACCCTCGGGTTGGCCCTGACGTTGAACCCAATGATTATGGCCTCAGACGCAGAGGCCAGCATAACATCCGATTCCGTTATGGCACCCGTAGCTGAGTGGATGATATTGACCTTTACTTCCTCGGTGCTCAATTTAATAAGAGAATCCGTCAAAGCCTCCAGTGAACCCTGTACGTCGGTCTTGAGCACCACGTTAAGTTCCTTTGCCTCGCCCTCTTTAATACGTTGAAATAGGTCGTCAAGGCTGACAATGCCTTTACGGGCCAGCTCTTGTTTTTTGCTCTGGGCCATTCTTCGCTCGGCTATTCTCTTTGCGGTACGTTCATCTCTTACAACTATGAAATCATCACCTGCCATGGGAACCCCGGAAATCCCGTACACCTCTACTGGCATGGAGGGACCCGCGGAAATCATCTTTTTGCCCCGGTGATTCAACATGGCCCTTACTCTTCCATGATGCTCGCCGCACACAAAATAATCCCCTGGTTTAAGAGTCCCATTCTTGATAAGAACCGTTGCAACCGGACCTCGTGTTTTATCCAACCGAGCTTCGATTATGGTGCCCCTAGCGGGCTTCTTGGGATTGCCTTTTAGCTCAAGCATTTCCGCCTGAAGCAATATCAGGCTCAATAGTTCATCAACCCCCTGCCCGGTCTTGGCGGAGACATAGCCGAAAATAGTATCGCCGCCCCACTCCTCAGGCACCAAATCCAGCTCTGCAAGCTCCCTTTTGACCTTTTCAGGGTTTGCCTCCGGCTTGTCCATCTTATTTATTGCAACCACAATCGGTATGTCCGCTGCCCTGGCGTGGTTTATGGCCTCTCTGGTTTGAGGCATTACCCCATCGTCGGCCGCTACCACGAGCACGATTAGATCAGTAACCTTGGCTCCCCTTGCTCTCATAGCCGTGAAGGCCTCATGACCAGGGGTGTCAAGAAAAACAATGCTTCCGCCGTCAGTCTCCACATAATAGGCGCCAATGTGCTGGGTGATTCCTCCCGACTCACCGCTGATAATGTTGGACTTACGGATGTAGTCGAGAAGGGATGTTTTACCATGGTCAACATGGCCCATTATGGTAACTACTGGCGGCCTCGGTACCAAGTCCTCGGGCTTGTCTTCCTCCTCCTGTAAGAGCAATTCCTCCTCAAAGCTCTCCAATTCAAGTTCATAACCGAATTCGTCAGCCACCAAAGCAGCTGTTTCAAAGTCAATGGACTGGTTTATAGTGGCTACCACACCAAGGGCCATGAGCTTTTTGATCACTTCTGCCGCCTTAATCCCCATGGCCTTCGCCAGTTCCGCTACAGTCACTGCCTCAGGGACCTTTAATTTCCTCTTTACGGCCTTGGGTACAGTTATCTCAGTTTGCCTGACCTCCCTCTCCTCTTGTCTGGCCTTCTTGGCTCCCTTCTTCTCTTTCCTCTTTGGTATCCGGCCCTCATAGAGATCGGCCCTTTCAAAGATCTCCTTTTTCCTGTGGCGAACCACCTTCTTGGGTGCCAGATCCTCCGGCTCTTCCTTTCGCTTTTCCTTTTTCTTTTTGGCAGGTTTTGCCTTAGCAGCCTTTTCCGCCACTTCTCTGGCAATCTCAAGCGGTTTCAATGTGGGAGCCGGTTTGGCCTTCACCTCTTCCTTCTTTTCCTCTGTCTGCCTTGCCAATATATCTTTCAAAGGTCCTTCCTCAGGACGCCTAATAATCTTGGCAGGTTCTTCTTTCTTCTTTTTCCTCCTGGGTTTAACAGGTTTTGCCTCAGCTTTCTCTTTCGGCTTCTCTTTAACAATTTCCTCTTCTGCTTTCTGTTCAGCAACCGCCTCCTTCACCCTTGCTGCATCTACAACCTCCTTTTCAACCGTCGCTTCCTTCTCTTCGGTGGCGGCCTCCTCTTCTGGCTCTAAGGCCCTGGCGGCTGGTGCTGGTTCCTTTTCTAGGATCTCTTGCTTTGGCCTCTCGACTTCCGGCGCATGGACAGCTTCCTCTGCCTCTATCTTTACCTCAGGGGCCGAAGGCTTTACTTCAATAGTCACCCTCTTTTTTCTTCGACGAATTACAGTGGGCTTAATGCGCTTTTCCTCAACCACCTCGGAGACCTTTCCTGAAACAATGTCACGGGCCCTAGCCACCGCATCTTCGTCCAAAGTGCTCATGTAGTTCTTTATGCTCATCCCTCCGGCAAGGAGCTTTTCCACCAACTCCTTGCTTTCAAGATTCAATTCCCGAGCAAGCTCATATACTCTAACCTTTGCCATATACTCCCCCGGTTTTTAATGGGATCTCTTCAAGTCTAACCTTCTCTTACCAGGGGCACCTCGTCATCAGCTCCGGGCCTAATGGCCAAGCGCCCCCTTCCCCGAAATGCCCTGGACAATATCTTGTGTTTGTGGACTGCTGTCCAGCAATCCTTGTTCTTGCATACGTATGCTCCCCTTCCAGAAGCATGGCCGCTCGTATCAATAACAACCCATCCGTCCGCGTCCACAACGAGCCTTATAAGGTCCTTTTTCTCTTTCTTCGCTCCGCACGCAATACACGTGCGGATAGGTATGTGGCCTTTCCCCTTACTCATCCCCTGCTTGGGGAACCTCCTGCTCTTGAGACCCGGCTTCGGGGCCTTCTTCGCCTTTTTCCTCAGTTTCCTCGGATCCGGTGGCCGCAGCAGCTTCTTTCTCCTGGATGAAAGATATGGCCTCATCAATAAGCTGCCTGGCCTTTTCTTCAGTCATCCCTTCTATTCCCAAAAGTTCTTCAGGCTCTGCTTGACTTAAGTCCAAAGCCGACCTGAATCCTTCCTGGTAAAGATCAGCCGCAAGTTTTTCTCCAACTCCCTCCAGAGCCAGTAGCGACTCGTATCCTTCCTTGAGAGCCTTGTTGTAATTTGTTTCACTAACAACATCCAGCGCCCATCCTGTTAGGCGAGAGGCCAGTCTCACATTCTGGCCCCCTTTGCCTATCGCCAAGGAAAGCTGGTCGTCGGGTACAACAACCTCCATTGAATGGTTTTCCTCGTCCACTATTACACGGATTATTTCCGCAGGCGCCAAAGCATTACATATGAATTTGGCCGGATCAGGATCCCATGTAACAATATCTATTTTCTCTCCTCTGAGCTCTTGAACAACCGCCTGGACTCGACTTCCTTTCATTCCAACGCATGCCCCTACCGGGTCTACATCCGGATCTTTGGAGTATACGGCAATCTTGGACCGACTCCCTGGTTCCCTAGCAACCTGCATTATCCTCACAATTCCCTCTGATATCTCAGGGACCTCACTTTCAAATAACGCGGAAAGAAAGTTTGGATGAGTCCTGGAAAGGATAATCTGAGGCCCTCTGCTATATTGTTTTACTTCCAGAATGTAGGCCCTTATTCTATCACCCTGCCGGTAGGACTCCCTGGGAATCTGCTCCCTAGGAGGCAATTCCGCCTCAGTGCGGCCAAGGTTTACTATTATCGATCCTCTATCAAACCGCTGGACTATTCCGTTGATAATTTCTCCCTTTCTATCCTTGAAATCATCGTACACTATGTCTCTTTCAGCCTCTTTTAATCTCTGCATTATTACCTGTTTGGCGGATTGGGCGGCGATTCTTCCAAAGGTGCTGGTTTCCATTTTCATACCAAGACTGTCGCCGATCTCGCATTCTGGATCCAGCTTTCTAGCCTCCTCCAAAGAAACCTGAAAGCGGTCATCAGTAACCTTTTCGACTACCTCCTTGAACTCAAAGACCTCAACCTCTCCCAGGTCTGGATTAAAGCTTACTTCTATGTCCTTGTCTGGGCCGAGCTTCTTTTTAGCCGCGGTTTTCACAGCTTCTTCCAATGCCCTAATAAGCACTTCCTGATCCAGCCCTTTCTCTCGGCTCACTTGGTCTATCATTCTTTTCAGATCTGATATCATCCTCTTCCTCTCTTCTTGAAACTGAAACTTTCCTTTATGTCCATACTGTGGTTCCTTTGCCGTTACCGCCGTAACACTCTCAGTCGAATGAATAAAGGAGGTTAGCCTTTTCCAGGTCGCTAAGGGCTAATTCAAAGGTATCTCTGTCCACCCTTATTGCAATCATTCCCTCCCTATACCCCTCCAACAGGCCTGTGAAGTTCCGCCTTCCATGAATTGGGACCTTGGTTCTCACCCGTATTTTCTTGCCGGTGGCCCAGACAAAATCCTTCTCCTTCCTCAAGGGCCTATTCAGGCCTGGCGAAGAAACCTCTAAAATGTATGCCCCAGAAATTACTCCTTTCACATCCAAGAGATCTCCTATTTCATTGCTGACATCCGCACAGTCATCCACCGTCACACCCCCTGGTTTGTCTATGTAAACTCTCAACACCCACCTACCCCTCTCAGTGACATACTCCACATCCACGAGATCTAGGCCTAACTCCTCTATCACTGGTTCAACAATACTGATGACCTTTTGTGCTATCTGCTGCGTGGTATTACCCATTGCTCGTTTGTCCTCAATGAAAAAGCGGGCTTTCAGGCCCGCTTCCTCCGTCTGCAGACTATAGTGAACCGCGGCAACTTACATTGCGGAATGGCAAACGCGATATAAGAATCCACCGTCCAGCCCGCAATTCGAAGAAACCGGAAACTTTCCGGTAACCTCAAAAAGGGAGTCAGGCCCGGTTAAGCCCTTTGAGGTGTATCCACAAGCTAGAAATCTTGGACAGACACCACTTAAGCAAACAATAATGGAGCGGGCAACGGGATTCGAACCCGCGACACCAAGCTTGGGAAGCTTGTACTCTACCAGCTGAGCTATGCCCGCTCTCAATTTCCTATCCCATACACGGCCATGGGATAAGATCTATATTGTATTATATTTTACTTAGCCCACAGCCATCCGTCAAGAGCTTAATTTCACCCAATTTTCTTGACAGATTAACAATATAAAACTAAAATTATTAAAAATTGTCAAGGCTAACAAAGCTAGCTCTTAAATACTGCTCCAAAAATTTTTGACGGGGTGATTTAAAATCATTGGGTGACAGTTCTGAACAAGGTCTGTTCCGCTTTCTAAAACTCTTTAAGAAGAAAAAGCCTCACCTTACCGACAGCCACGACCTCGCCGAGGAAATCCACGACTTGATGGATGAAGGTCAAGCCAAGGGTATCATCAGTGGCGAGGAGACGCACATGGTCTTTGGTGCCCTGCACCTCAGGGAGACTAAGGCCCACTCCATAATGGTCCCAAGGACTGAGATATCGTCAGCTCCTCTGGACAGTTCGTTAGGGGAGGTAATCAAACTTGTCAACCATTGTGGCCATACCAGGATTCCCATACACAAAGAAAGCATTGACAAAATCGTTGGCATCCTACATGCCAAGGATCTCCTTAAACTTTGGGGAAAGGATCCTGAATCAAAGTTACCTTTTGAGATACTGCGGCCTCCTTTTTTCGTCCCGGAAAGTCAGAGCATAAATGAGGTTCTCAAGAGCCTCAAAGAGAAGAAAACGCATCTCGCCATTGTTACAGACGAATATGGTGGGACCTCGGGTATCATTACCATAGAGGATATTATAGAGGAAATCGTAGGTGAAATCCTGGACGAACATGATACCGAATTGCCCCTTTTTGCAAGAATAAATGACAACACCTTCATTGTTGACGCCAAACTTGAAGTAGAAAAATTCGAGGAGGCCCTGGGGCTAGAACTCCCCAAAGGAGATTACGAATCCGTCGGGGGATTCATAATAAATCTTCTTGGAAGACTCCCCGAGATTGGCGAAAAGCTAAGGTATCAGAACCTTGAGATGACAATCCAGCAAGCTGACCAGCGAAAGATTGAAAAGATCCTTGTTCGAATAATTTCCTCAGCTGATCAGTTGGCCACCCAAGAGAAATCCGCCACTTGAAATGGATTATTTCCTCGCAACGGGTACCCGTGACAAGGCCCATAAGCTTGATTTCATAGCAGCGATTATGTTGGGGTTTCTCTTTTCCCTAACATTTCCTCCTTACCCATTGGAGTGGCTGGCTTGGTTTTCCCTGGCCCCCCTTTTCAAACTTTTGGAAAATAAAGGGGGTAGGACCGCATTCAGTTTGGGATTGACGTGGGGAATCGCCCATCTTGTAGGACTTATTTATTGGATTGTAGTGGCAGTAGGCCACTATGGAAAAATGTCGCTTGTCATCAGCGTCGCCCCAATGACGCTTTTAGCCTTATATCTGGCTCTTTACCCCGCCATATTTTGTGGCATTGTGGTCCTTATCAAGGACAGGGCCCTTGCGGCTATGTGGATTCCCTGCCTATGGGTGGCACTTGAGTACGGCAGGGCAAAGCTGCTTACTGGCTTTCCTTGGTGCCTCATCGGCTATTCCCAGTACAATCACCCGTGGCTAATCCAGGCAGCCGACCTTTTCGGTGTTTACGGTCTGTCTTTTGTCATAACCCTTACCAATTGGTACTTATATGATGCATTTCTATCCGGGGGCAAACGTTCTCGGATACACCTGTTTCTAGTGACAGCTTTCACCTTTCTGTGCCTCAGTGCTCTGTTATGGTATGGTCACCGCCAACTCCATGGAGCGGAAGCTAGTGCAGGTTCCGAAGGCACCAGGTTGAGGGTAGCCATTGTTCAGCCTAGTATTGATCAATCCATAAAGTGGGACCCCAAGTTCCAAAACAAGACGATGGAGCTTTACGAGACCCTTACAAGGAGTGCGGCCGAATCTAGCCCCGATTTGGTTGTTTGGCCTGAGACGGCTACGCCCTTCTTTTTCCAGGCGAATGTTACAATGGCCAAAAGGATCGTAGCCCTGAGCCGTGAATTGCGGTGTGCAATTCTCTTTGGAAGCCCTGCGTACGAGGAGACATCCTCCGGCACAGCCTATTTTAACAGGGCATACCTTATCACACCTGATCAAACAAAGGCCCAATATTATGACAAGGTGCACCTGGTCCCATTTGGAGAATATGTGCCATTGAGAAAATTCTTATTCTTTATGGAGAAGCTGGTTCCTGGAGCAGGGAACTTCAGGGCTGGATCATCTATCAGGCCCCTTAGGCTAAAGGATCTGAGCTTCGGGGTTCTGATCTGCTTTGAAGCTATCTTCCCGGATATCTCCAGAGTAGAAAAAACACAGGGAGCCGCTTTTTTCGTGAATCTAACAAACGATGCTTGGTTCGGCGATACTAGCGCCCCTTATCAACACCTGGCAATGAGCGTGTTCCGGGCGGTTGAAAACAGGGTTCCCCTTTTAAGGGCCGCGAACACGGGCTTCAGCGCGATTATTGATCCTTACGGAAGAATAAAGCAAAAAAGCGGACTTTTTACAAAACAGATACTAGCTGGGTATGTGAGGCTGCCCGAAAAGCGGACCTTTACATTTTATACGATCCACGGCGACTTGTTTGCAAGACTAGCGGCTTTGATATCTGTTTTTGTTTTTGTCTTTGCACTTTTCTCGAGGAAAAAGAAATTTTGATTTGGTTTTGCGTATTAGAAATAAGCTGTTGTGTTTATAACGATTTTCATCTATTTTTGAAATAGGCCGATTCAATAATGGGGCTGATAACCGTGGAGGAGGTCGTAATTATGATTTATGAAGAGCTCAAGGAACGGATAGATAAACTGGCAACCCAGTTGGATCTGTTACGGGGGCATCTTTGACATCGATGGACTTGAAGTGGAATTGCGAAAGCTCGAAAAGGTAATGGGTGATCCATCTTTCTGGCAAAGGAGTCAAGAAGAAACATCCAAAATAAGCCAACAAAGGGCCAGTATTCAGGAAAAAGTAGAGCGCTGGAAAAAATACCATGAAGCTGTTGAAGAAGCTAGGATATTAGCTGAAATGGCCCTTGAAGAGAATGATGAGGAAACCCTTGAGGAGGTTAGGAAAGAAGTCCGTCGGCTTGAAAAGGAAGTGAAATCCTTGGAAACCCAGTCCCTTCTGGGCGACCCCGATGATGTGCGTAACGCCATCGTGGCAATAAACGCCGGAGCAGGGGGAACTGAGGCCCAGGACTGGGTGCAGATGCTTTTCCGCATGTACAGGAGATGGGCCGAAGACAAGGGAATGAAAGTAGATGTAATTGATTTTCTCGCAGGAGAGGAAGCGGGCATAAAAAATGTGACTTTTACAGTAGCAGGCCCTTATGCCTATGGGCTGCTCAAGTCGGAGCACGGGATACACAGAATGGTTAGGATTTCTCCTTTTGATGCAACGGGCAGGAGACATACCTCATTCGCTTCGGTTTCGGTTCTCCCAGAGGTGGACACTGATATAAAAATTGAGATAGACGAGAAAGACCTTAGAATCGATACTTATAGGGCCAGCGGGCCAGGCGGCCAGCACGTAAACAAAACAAGCTCGGCGGTGCGAATCACCCACCTACCAACAGGTATAGTTGTTCAGTGTCAAAACGAGAAGTCCCAGCACAGAAACAAAGATATGGCCATGAAGGTACTAAGGGCGAAGCTCTATGAACTGGAAAAAAAGAAGCAGGAAGCCAAGAAACAGCAGCTTCATCAGTCCCAAAAAGAGATTGCCTGGGGAAGCCAGATCCGGTCCTATGTTTTTAACCCTTATAGAATGGTAAAGGATCACCGAACCGGGATCGAAGTGGGTGATCTTGAAAGGGTTATGGATGGTGATATTGATCCGTTCATAGACGCCTATCTCAGAATGAAGCTTAAGGAGGAAGTGGCCGAAAGGAGCGGCAGTGTTCCCAAAGAAGCGAGGGCATAACCTAGGTTCCTATCGCATATCTTTGAATCGCTCCTATTGCAAAAGCAGCGAATACTAACCGCCTTGGTACACCAAGTTGATACTGTCGATGTATCGTTTTATTCCATTGGCAATGCCTTCGGCAAGATGAGCTTCATACGTGGGATTTAGAAGTCTCTTTCTCTCAGTAGGATTGGTCAAGAAACCCGTCTCTATGAGAACGGAAGGCATTTGTGCACCTATCAATACGTAAAAAGGTGCCTGTTTAACTCCAAGGCTCCTGATCCTTGAATATCTCTTGGAAAGCTCGGAGGTTATTCCTTTCTGGATGTCGTAGGCTAACCGACTTGACTCGTGTATCTTTGTATTCAGCAAGAGATCATTGAGTATTGCCTGCAAATCGCTTATATTTTTCTGGCTGGTGGCGTTTTCTCTGGCCGCAACCAGCACCGCTCTCTCGTCCGTAGCCATATTGAGGTAATAGGTCTCAATGCCGTGTACCCATCGCTTTCGATGTGCGTTCACATGTAAAGAAATAAACAAGTCCGCCTTCTTCATATTGGCGATAGCAGTTCTTCGCTCCAAAGGCAAGAATACGTCCCTGGTTCGAGTTAAATAAACCTCGCAACCGAGCTTCTTTTTCAGTTTCTTAGCTAGAATCTTGGCAATTCTAAGAACTATGTCCTTTTCCTTTATTCCCTTTCCAATGTAACAGCCGGGATCTTTGCCCCCATGTCCTGGATCAATAACGATACGGTTTACGTTGAGACCAAGTTGCCTGGCTAGGGTTACAGCATTATCAGGTTTGTCCTTCCGCCTAATGCCGTGCCTAACCCTTCTTTTGGAGGGCAACGTAACCTTTTGTTGCTTCTTGATCTCCTGGCATGAAGACCTCTTTACATCTACCACGATTCTAAATGGATCGTACAGATGGAAAACCTTGTAGGCACCTATGCTGGCAAGGTCCAAGACTACCCGTACGGTTGAATTCTTATATTGGCCAGCCCTTGCCCTGTGAAGCAGGCCGTCCTTTATTGGAATCTGGGTATCAATGTCGGAACTGACACGTGCCCCTTCCAGGTCTATATATATCCTCCTAGGCTTTCCACAGGCCACATCCTCTGCCAGAAGGTGATGCCTGTATTTCACAGGCCTATCCAAATCTACGACCACCCTGGTATAATTGGGGGTAGACCAATGCCGAATATCCTTTACCTTCGCCAAACCTTTTTTGCCCTGCCTCTTGACCTGCTCTGCTTCCTTAATCAGATCTTTTTTTCGAAGCTGAAGGGCTAGCTTGTCCAGCATCTTTTCGGCTTTAGGCGTGTAATCGCCAGAGGGAAATTTGATATTAACTTTTAGGAATTCCACATAGGCCTTTGATGGATTCTTCTTGTATTTATAGTAAATTTCACCGATCCTGTATTGGGCATCATCTGCTATGCGATGGGATGAATATTGTTCGACTATCCTGCGATAGATACTAAGCGCCCGTTCCAGATCTTTGGCGGAACCGGAATAAACGTGAAGCAGGGTGTAAAGGCGCGCTTCCCTATAAAGTGCAAGCGGCGCTTCCTCGGATTTCGGATAGGTCTTGGCAATATAATCGTAGCGGTCGATGCACCTGCTCCAGTAATGCCGATACTTTTTCTTTTTCTTTGACGCCAACAGGGATGCCCTGCATTTATCCGCCTTCTTAAGAAGGTAGGCTGCGCGTGACGTGCCCTTGGTAGCCCCAACACACTCATCTACGCCGCTGAGGGGGCAAGCAAGTACAGCGGCAACAATGACTAATAAAAGTATTCGATGTACCGCAATGGTATCTTTTCTTAAATGCATATTACTTCTCAGCCAATTGCCTGCCCTCTTTTTCAACGTACCTTTTCATCTTGTCAAGCTCAACTAGAGCCTCTAATGGGGTCATCCTTGAGATATCCAAACCTCTTAGCCACCTTACCAGGTGCTCATCTTGCATACCAAAAAGGTTAAGCTGAATAATTTCGCCGACCTTATCCCGGGAACTGCGGGCGAGTCTGGGCCTTCCTGCTTCATCAATTTCTTCACCCTCCAGGTTTTCGAGTATCTCTTTGGCTCTCTGGATCACCGGCTCAGGCAAACCCGCAAGCCTTGCCACATCTATGCCATAGCTGTGGCTGCTCCCTCCTGGGACTAGCTTTCTCAGGAATACTATCTTGTCTCTCCATTTCTTTACAGCTACGTTAAAATTTTTCACCCTCTCCTTGGTCGTCACCAGCTCTGTCAATTCGTGATAGTGGGTGGCAAAGAGGGTCCGAACACCCTTTCCTTCGAGATCATGCAGGGCCTCGGCAACTGCCCAGGCAATGCTCAGCCCGTCGTAGGTGCTGGTACCCCGACCGATCTCATCGAGAATAACCAGGCCTCTGGGCGTGACGTTTCTCAAAATAGATGCTGTTTCGTTCATTTCCACCATAAAGGTGCTCCTTCCCCTCGTAATATCATCTGAAGCACCAACGCGACTGAATATTCTATCGACTAGGCCTACACGCGCCTTGGCGGCAGGAACGAAACTGCCCATCTGGGCCATGAGGACAATAAGCGCTGTTTGCCGCAAAATGGTGGATTTTCCTGCCATGTTGGGTCCTGTTATGATCATAATTTGCTGCTCTTGGTCATCCAACACCACGTCATTAGGAATGAATTGCTCATTTCTCATCACCCTTTCGATTACCGGATGTCTTCCCTCAACGATCTCTAAGTTCCTCGAATCGTCGATTTTTGGGCGAATATATCCATACTGATCGGCTGCTTCTGCCAGCGCGGCCAAAACATCCAATTGGGCTATGAGCTGCGCACTATGTTTTATTCTTCTATTATGAGAGGACACCTGTCGCAAGATTTCTTCGAACAATTCCAGTTCAAGGGAGACCCTCCTCTCCTCAGCCTGTAAAATCTCATCTTCCATCTCCTTTAGTTCCTGGGTAACATACCGCTCGGCTCCAACCAAGGTCTGCTTTCTGACGTAGTGGGACGGTACCAGCTTAAGGTTAGCTTTGGAAACCTCGATGTAGTAACCAAACACCTTGTTGTATCCCACTTTGAGGTTGGGAATCCCGCTTCTCTCTTGCTCCCTCTTGGCAAAGTTCGCGATCCATTCCTTCCCTCCTCGGGACAGCTTGAGCAACCCGTCCAGTTCTTCACTGTAGCCTTCCTTTATGATCCCTCCGTCTTTCGTAACAGCCGGAGCATCATCGCGAATCGAACTGTCCAGCAAGCGGTGTATATCCTCTAAGGTGTCAATGCTCTCACCAATGGTACTCAGGAGCACACTTGCTCGACCTGCAAGTTTCCTCTTAATCTGGGGAAGGCGGGCAACCGATTGTCTGAGTGCAATAAGATCTTTAGGTGTCGCCCTTCGTAGCACGACTCTTCCATTCAACCTTTCCAGGTCGTATATCTGGCCTAACTCTTTGCGGAGGTCTTCACGGAGAAAAGGATCCTCTTTCAACTCGGCTACGGCAGACTGCCTTTCCTTTATGGCGTCAAGATTCACCAGAGGATAGGCTATCCACTTTTTCAAAAGCCTGGCTCCCATAGGAGTTATGGTTTTATCCAGCACATGGAGCAGCGTTCCTTTGTTCGATTGCCTTCTTATGGTTTTGAACAGCTCCAGGTTGACGGTGGTAGCATGGTCCAGAAACATAAAATCCCCTGGCCTATAGGGCGTAATGCTTTTGATATGGCCAAGACCACTCTTCTGGGTTTCCCTCAAATACCTGATCACAGCTCCGGCAGCTATGACAGCTGCGCCCATCTCCTCAAGACCATAAGAAGCGAGTGAGGTTGTGCCCAACTGCTCTTCAAGTACCCTCGTGCCATCAGACGGATCGTAAAAATCACTATCCAGCTCTTCGATCACGTATTCATTTAAGTCCTTGCTGTTAAGCAGCTTGTCTCTTTCAAGAACCAAGAGTTCCGCAGGATTTATTCTGGCCAGTTCGTCTATGATTTCCTCCCAATCTGAAGTTTCAGTGGTTTGAAATTCTCCTGTGGATAAATCCACGTGAGAAAGTCCATAACTCCCGGGGCATTTGACAAGTGCAGCTATATAGAGGCTGTCCTTTTCACCCAGCTCCCGCTCGTCCAATACGGACCCAGGTGTTACTATTCGCACCACATCCCTCTTTACGATCCCTTTGCTGCTGGCAGGGTCTTCCACCTGTTCACAGATGGCTACCTTCTTCCCCGCTGCCACAAGCCTCGCAATATAAGACCTGGAAGCGTGATGAGGTACACCGCACATGGGAACCTTTTCGCCATTAAGTGTCCCTCTTGCCGTCAGCGCGATCCCTAGTATCTTTGAGGCCACTTCGGCGTCTTCAAAAAACATTTCGTAAAAATCGCCCATACGAAAAAACAGTATGGCATCAGGATGTTGATCCTTGATCCCTAAATACTGTTTAAGCATTGGGGTAATTTGGTTCATCTCTATGTATCTCTTTGACCCTAGACGTTATGCGGTGACTTCTGTTTACCTTATAGCGGCGCCATGGTGTCCCAAGCCCTGCACTTTGGACATTGCCAGTACAGCTCCACCCCTTCTAGTCCACAATTGGAACATTGGAATTTTATTGACGGCAGATCTAGGTAGGAAATCAGTTCTCTGAATGCTGCAAGTGCCTCTGACTCTCTGCCGCTTTCAATCAAGATCTCTCCTTGGAACCTTCTTGCTTCCCAAAAACCAGGTTCGAGTTCGAGAGCCTTTCTGACCTCTTTCAGCGCCCCTTCCACGTTACCTTCAGCAAATAAGAACCTGGAAAGGGCAAGATAGGTAAAGGGGTCACCATTTTCCTCGGCCAGTTCTTTTAGGAATTCCTCAATTGGCTTTATATTTCTTAATTTCGAATAAACACCTTCCAATCGTCCATAAGCTAGAAACGTAAAACGATTGTCTACACTTGCTATGTTTTTCCACATGGAGATTGCCTTCTTGTACTCTCCTCTTTCAGCATGAAGATCTCCCAAATGTAGGTATGCGTCTACGCATTGCTTGTTGGTGGAAATGGCCTTTTTGTACAGGGACTTGGCCTTTGAATGATCTCCGCGCGCCTGGGCCGCCTTACCCGATTCCACTAAATGGTGAGCAAGGATATTGGAGTGATCACCTTTGTCCAGCTTTGCTATTCGCTTTCGTACATCATATGCGTTTTCCCATTCCTTTAGCTCTTCGTAGATCTTCTCGATCTCCATGAGGGTTCGTACGTCGGAAGGGCTTTTTTTTAGGACTTCTAGAAAGGTGTCCAGTGCCCTGTTTATCAGGCCTGCCTTCTTGTAGTCGAGGCCCAGGTCGAACAATGCCCTAAGCCTGAGCTCTTCATCTATATTGGGCCGAAGGATAATACTTTGTCTAATTCTAATGGCCCTTTCAATGTCTCCCTTTGACCTGTACAGATTTCCTAGAGCAACGTAGGTTTCCACAGTGTCAGAATCGGACTGCACTGATTTAGTGAGGGCCTCTATAGCCTGATCTCTATCATCGGAGAGTATATATTGGATTCCTTTGAAGAATGCCTCGTCCCCCTTTTTACCATTTCCCTTGGAACCCTTACCCCACTTACCCCTCCATATTCTTCCCACGAGGAGACCAACTATCCCTGCACCTAATGAAAAGGAAACCAGGAGCAAGTAATTGGTAGTCATGAGCAAGTGAATGAAGGACTGCCACATAGGCCGCCTCCTCCCGGATGGCGCAAAGGTAGGGGGGCTTGAAAAGATACAAAGCTAGTTGAAATTGAGCGACTGTTAGAAATATGAGGTTCGTTCATCTCAATCCCCGCTGAAGCAGAGAAGCAACTATTGGCCTTCCACCGCTTCCAAGCTCTTAACATCCTCCGATGTCACGGGAAGATTGCGAAGGGAGTTCAATTCTTTTTCCTTTTCCCGTAGTTCGCGTGTCAAGTTTTTAATCTCGCGTTTGAGCCGGAATCTTTCCCCAATGCCATAAACACCAGTAAAAAAGACACCGAGCAAGAACGCTATAATGGTTACAAGGTAAAGGTTCATATCCGGCGTTTCATGGCTCCAGAAAAGTAGGTTTAAGCGGAATCGTACTGTAGTAGACATGGGGGCGTAGTTCTGAACCGCAACAATTACAATGAACAACAAAAACAGAATTACTCCTATCCCCTTGATGTATCTCATTGTTCTCCTCCTCTAGCTCTGCAGGCTGTTGAACCTCTTTATCAGCTTTTTGTAAGTCTGCTGGAGGTGTTCAGGTATCACCCTAACCTCTCCAAGCACCGTCATGTAGTTTGTATCTCCATTCCACCTCGGAACAATGTGGAAATGCATATGCTCTTCCACACCAGCTCCTGCAACTCTGCCAATGTTGAGTCCAACGTTAAAACCTTCTGGATTCATTTCCTTTTTGAGTACATCTATCCAGCGCCGAACAGTCAGCATCAGATCCAGGATCTCCTCGGGGTGCAGGGCATCCAATGACGGGACGTGTCTGACGGGGGCCACTAACAAGTGTCCGTTATTGTATGGGTATCTATTCATCATCACCATGCTTTTTTGCCCAACATGGAGAATTAGGCGTTCTTCATCTCTCCCCCTGTCCTCTCCGGGACAAAAGATACATTCTTGTTTTTTCTTGCTGGACAATATGTATTCCATTCTCCAAGGAGCCCAGAGCACATCCATGTTTTAACCTCTTAAAGCTTTATAATTTCTCCGTGCACAGTTTCAGAAATCTCCAAAATTCCAATCGAATTAAAACCTGCTGAGGGATATCCCGTTGCAGTACCCGGATTAAAGAGCAGAACACCCTGCTTTGTACTGTTTACGGGGTTATGGGAATGACCGTAAACTATTACATCTGCGTTAGGAATTTCATCCAATACCCTCTCTTCAAGACCTGCTGATGGTCCCCAACCATGTATAATTCCAATGGTAATTCCCTCGATTTCCAATATTTCCTTTGAGGGCAGCCTCTTTCTGATTTCAAATGGATCCATATTTCCGCACACGGCTTTGAGGGGCTTTTGCGCCAAAAAGTCTATGACATCTTCACACACTATGTCTCCAGCATGAATAATAAGATCTTTATCTGCCAGATACTCTTTGTAAATCCGCTCAAATTTTTTGGTAACCTGCCGAAGATGAGTATCGGAAATAACACCTATTCGAAAGGCCATCTCCAGTACCCCTTGTGTCCAAAAATATTGGGGTAGGAGTATAATCACGGTGTATAAAAAAGACAAGGCCAATTATGACCAGGCCTTAAGGGAAAACCATTGACAGGTCCTAAATATTTTTGTATTTCAATAACATAACCCATGCTGAGCCAGGTCGAAAGCTCAATTAGTTAACGTCTATAATGGTCAACGCTTAAGGGAGGAAAAACGATGCCTATCTATGAGTTCTACTGCTCTGAGTGCAATAGAATATTTAACTTCTATTCCAGGACCGTGAATACCAAAAAAAGACCCCTATGTCCCAAATGTGGGAAGGTGGAACTGGAAAGATGGATGTCGGTCTTCGCCACTGTCCGCAACAAAGGGGATTCAGAAGCAGATGAGGACATGCCCATCCCTGATATGGACGAAAGTAAGATGGAAAAGGCTATGGACCTCTTGGCCAAAGAGGCAGAACATATTGATGAGGAAAACCCCAGACAAGCAGCTAACCTCATGAGAAAACTCACGGATATGACGGGCCTGAAGCTTGGCCCTGGCATGGAAGAGGCCCTTAGGAGAATGGAGGCAGGTGAAGACCCTGAGCAAATAGAAGAAGAAATGGGAGATCTGCTGGAGGAAGAAGATCCCTTTCAATTCCAAGAGAAAAAGGGGCCCAAGTCCAAGCCTCGAGCCCCTGTAAAAGATGATAGGCTTTATGAGCTCTGAAACGCACGAAATCGGAAATTACAATTTTGATTCCAAGGCCTTTACAAGCGCCCTCAGTGTCTTATTGTAAGGCGTGTCGATACCAGCGCGCAGACCATATTCCACAAACTTACCATTTATGAAGTCTATCTCGGTGGGTCTCTTCTTCTCAATATCCACGAGCATGGATGGCTTGTGATCGCCCGCGTTCTTCATATAGTCAATGCTGTAAGGGTAAAAATCCCATCCCAGCGATATCTCATTCGCTCTCGCTACCTTAACACATTCCTTTATCAATGAATCCACAAGTTGGAAGACAATTGGATCATTCATCGCCTGGGCCATTGTGTATCCAGTTACAGCACATACAGGGTTCATACATGCGTTGAGGATAGCCTTTCTCCACACCATTGAAATAATTTGGTCAGTTCGTTGTGTGGGAAGTCCGCTATTGGTCAAGCAGTTTGCTATAATTTCGGCCTCTGCCCGCGAGGCCTTATCCAGTTCTTGGATAAAATGGGGATGATGATGAAAACTCATATGTACATGCGCAGGGGCCCTCAGGTCACAGCCGTAATTTACCACAGCCCTCATTACCGCCCTTTTTCCCAAAGAATGGGCCAAAACGAGCTCAGTATCAATACCATTCTGCCAACTCACCACATACATTCCGGGCCGGTGAAATCCTTCAATGGCCGAGGCAATTAAAGGCAGGGCATTAGCCTTCACAGTAACAAATATGACATCAGGAGAATACCGGGAGAGATCATCCACACTCTGGCATATGGCTGAGACCTTGGCTACTATGTTCTCAGCCCCCTCAATGGTGATACCTGTCTCAAGGGCAGGTTCTATCAGCTCTGTCACCACGTCGCAAAGAATCACCCGATACCCGGCATTGGCAAGACAAGCGGCGACAATGCTACCCACAGGTCCCGCACCAATTATGGCAAAGGTCTTGGGATCAAATTTGTTCTCTTCCATGATGCGTCGCAATCCTTTCAATGAGCAATATTTTTTGAAAGCTTTAAGTTAAGTTGTTGAGTCAAGCATACCAAAGGACTCGGCATCCAGCAATCTGACATTGATTTTACGTAAGGCCTCAATGGCCTGATCATTATCACTGAATCTAAAGATCATCACGGCCTTTCCCGGCGAAAATCCAAGAAACGCATACATGTATTCAACAACCACACCCCCATCGAGAAGTGGCTTGAGAAGTCTGGCCAACTCCCCAGGACGATCATCAATCTCTGCGGCTATTACTTCATCCACTCTGGCTGGGAGATGCATTTGCATTATTATCTGCCGAGCTTTGGTTATGTCGGAAACTAGCAAACGAAGCACTCCAAAATCACCTTTGTCTACGAGGTTCAATGCCCTGAGATTGATTCCAGCCTCCGCCAAAGCAGAGGCTACGTTATAAAGCCGAGCGGGCGAATTTTCTATAAAGACGGAAATTTGCTTTAGCTTCATAGTACAACCCCCATTAGACCTATCCCTACCTCAAATAATATTAAGAAGAATTCGTGCCGTCGCGTCAACAAATTTGTGCCATCGCTACAGAGTCCCTACAATGGAACCACCAGACCTTTTTCACACAACCCCTCTGTTTTCAGATCTTAGTAAGTTCTACATTGCCCCAGCATGCTACAGTCTCGCCCATTATAGCGACCACCCCGACAACTCCCTCAAACCTATTCGCAATCTCATCAAGAAGGCCCAAGTCCTTTGGTTTTTTAATTATGTTACAGATAGCAGTGGCTGCACCGTCTGCGTAGCATGCAGATTTGGCCAAGACGGTTACAAGATCAGCTGAGCCTTCGCTATAGGAATGGCCGATAGTAGCAGACGATGAACAAATCCCAACGGGCATCAAATTCGAATCTACTTTGAGCCCCAACCCGCTTATTTTGCTTTCTTGCGGAAAAAGGCCGGCAATCAAAGATCTTTTCATGTTTGCATAAATATCACCACCATTCTCCACTACCACTTCATCTGACCATTTCAAAAGCCCCTCTCCCACCATTTCTGCAATGGCTCCCGCCACGCACGCCATCGGACCCACGCCCAGCTTCTGAGAGGCCTCCACCATGTGCCTCACCAGCAAGGGAGCGAAAGGATCTTCTCGCCACGGAAGCAACGTGGATCTGAAGCCGGGGTGCTGAGAGATATAGCCTTCCAGATGGGCTCTAGCCTCAAGAACCAAGTCCCTGGCCTCATGGCTCAAATCCCTTTTGGCGCTGATCCACAAATCCGTTTGCTTTATTGCGACTTCGAATGAAACCAAGCCCTTTGGGTTCGAGACCTTCCTGTAATTTCTTTCCATATCCTCCTGCCTTGCTTATACAAAGAAAGCCCAGGGGAAAATTTTTTACTTCAGCATCGCATTTTGATGCTATAATAGCACAAACTATTACCTAAAGGATACTCAGTCTCATTCCCGGCCTCGCAAGGATCGTGCGTTATGGGCCAGAAAAAAAACACATGGGCAGTGCTTGACTACATTAGGGTTGGCTTATTCGGCCCACCTCCTAACACCATAGGAGGCATTGATGTGACCTACCGTTGCAACCTCACCTGCAAGCACTGTTACTTCCACAAGCAACAATACCACGATGAACTTTCTTTGGAGCAATGGGCGGAACGATTTGACAGGCTGCAGCGCAACGGGTTTCCATTCATGATATGCGGTTGGCTCGGAGGGGAGCCCTTGCTTCGCAAGTCATTGATTAAGATGGGCAAGAGATACTTTAAGACCAACATAATATTCACAAACGGCACGATTCCTCTACCTTCCTGGCCGGACGTGTCCTTTTCAGTGTCGGTGCACGGCACGGAAGAGTATTATTACCAGATAACCGGAGCTCCCCAAGGATCCTATGAAAGAGTCAAACAAAACGCTGACCGCCCTGACCTTGACGTGGTTATTTCCTGCTGCATTACGCGGGTCAACTTCACCTGTATTGAGGCAATGTTGGAAGAATGGAGTAAAACTCACGTAAAAGGGATAGCATTTGAGTTCTATACTCCTATGAAAGGTGAGGGCAATGAACTGTGGCTCGACTGGGAAGAAAGGGATCGGATAATTGACCAGCTCATATCACTGCGCAAGACATATGGAGATTTCATTTGGTTCACAGACCGGGCTTACAGATTGATGAGATCCGACATGGCTCCTTCCATAACCAGGCACTGTCCTTTCAGAAGGATAGGGTTCGCGTGGGATCCCATGGGAAGGCCAAAAAATCCATGTCAGCTCGGACCCCTGGCGGATTGCTCACGGTGCGGATGTATTCTTCCCTTTTACTGCGCCATTTTAACAAACAGGCGCCTACTGATCGGCGAGTTTTATGACGGTGTGGTCTACAGGATCAAAAGGGCACGCCTTAGCTCAAAAATCCATGGCCTCCCTCCAGTCTCTCAACCCCGATAGACAGAAACCTGGCAGCAATTACATTTCGTGCTATCTATGATAGGGTAGATGTTAGTTCCTTCAATTTAATTAATACCTGCTCGGCATGGCCTTTGGTCTTTACCTTAGGCCAAACATGGGCTATTTCCCCTTCCGGGTTGATTAGTACAGTGCTTCGGATGACTCCCATCTTTTCCTTGCCAGCAATCTTTTTCTTTCCCCATGCCCCGTAGCCCTCTAACACCCTGTGATCTGGATCGCTCAAGAGGAGTATCTTTATGCCCTTCTTGTCAATGAATTTTCGGTGTGACTCAATAGAATCAGTCAGGGCTCACCCCCAGTATTACCGCACCTAGTCTGCTGAAGCGAGCTTTTAGCCCTGTGAACTCCAGGGCCTCTGTTGTTCACCCGGATGTGTTGTCTTTAGGGTAGAAATAGAGAACCACCCATTTGCCGGCAAAGTCTTTCAAGCAAGCCTCCCTTCCCTTGCTGTCCGGCAGGCAGAATTCCGGCGCCCTTTCGTTGGGGCTTATCATTTTCACCACCTCCCCTGCTTGCAGGTCAACTTGAACTCAAACCCTATTCCCACTCGATGGTACTGGGTGGCTTAGAAGAAATATCATATACTACCCTATTAACACCTTTAACTTTATTTATTATTCGATTGGAAATGCGGGCCAAAACATCATATGGAACTCTTGTCCAATCCGCTGTCATGGCATCAAGGCTGTCCACTATCCTCACTGCAATGACATGTTCATAAGTACGCTCATCCCCCATCACACCAACAGTCCTGACAGGCAATAGAACTGCAAAGGCCTGCCATACCTTTTCATAGAGCCCTGCCCCTCTGATTTCATCAAGCACAATCACATCTGCCGCCCTTAATATCTCGAGCCTTTTCTCGGTAACCTCTCCCAGTATCCTCACCGCAAGCCCCGGGCCTGGGAACGGCTGCCTCATGACAAGTTCATTGGGCAGCCCCAACTCCCTTCCCACTTGGCGCACCTCGTCTTTGAATAACTCGCGAAGGGGCTCCACCAACTTCAGCCTCATGACAGAAGGTAGCCCTCCCACGTTGTGATGGCTCTTTATGGTGGCAGAAGGTCCCTTGAAGGATACGCTTTCAATCACATCAGGATAAAGAGTTCCCTGAGCCAGATATGTTATCTTGCCTAGCTCCTTTGCTTTTTTTTCGAATACCCTGATAAACTCACGACCGATTATCTTTCGCTTCTTTTCTGGATCAGTTATCCCTTTGAGCTTGCGCAAGAAATGCTGTGATGCATCTACCAAGTGGAGATCCATGCCATACCGCTTTCCAAAAAGTTCCATGACCTCTTCGGTTTCACCTCGACGCAACAAACCATTGTCCACAAAGATGCAAGAAAGCTGTTTTCCAACAGCTTTATGAAGGAGCACTGCAGTGACCGATGAATCAACACCCCCTGAGATGCCACATATCACCCTCTCCTTTCCTATTTGGTCCCGAAGGCTACGAATCGTGCGCCGTACGAATGATGCCATGGTCCAGGAGGGCTCGCAACCACATATTTCAAACAAAAAATTGCTGAGCACCTTAGCCCCCTTAGGTGTATGGGCGACTTCGGGATGAAACTGGACACCATAAAGCCTTTTCTTACGGTCAGCCATGGCGGCCACAGGACTATTCTTGCTTCTGGCCAAGACAATGAAGCCCGGCGGCATCTTTTCTATGCGGTCACCATGGCTCATCCAGACAACCTCTCCATCTTCTTGTCCGAGGCCATGGAAAAGATCCTTGTCATCCAGGATCTCTATGACAGCGTGCCCATATTCCCGCTCCTGGGCTCGTCCCACTGTGCCTCCTAGTGCGTAGGTCATATATTGCATGCCGTAACAGATACCCAATACAGGTATACCCAAGTCCAAGATCCTGCTGTCAAGCAAGGGAGCGTCCTTATCATAAACGCTGAGAGGCCCTCCTGAAAGTACTATACCCTTTGGAGAGAACTCTCTGATATCGTCCAGCTCCATGTCGTACGGGTGTATCTCACAGTACACATGGGCCTCTCGTATCCTCCTTGCGATAAGCTGTGTGTACTGAGATCCAAAATCAAGAACCAGGATTTTATGCTTATAGAGGCTCGCGGTCATTTTGGTGGCACTCCATTAAAGCGTTTGATCACTAAAAACTGTTGGAAACGATGTGGCACTTATGCTGCTAAGTCAGCAGGGATCTTCCCATAGCTATCCACGAGTGGCTGGAATGGGGCCATGGGCCCATCAATCAGTCCAATCGGTAATTAGGGGCCTCCTTGGTAATAATAACATCGTGGACGTGACTCTCGCGAAGGCCTGCACTGGAGATACGAATGAATTTCGCCTTGGTTTGTAGCTCCTCAATATTGGCACACCCTA
>QMLZ01000013.1 GCA_003646995.1 Deltaproteobacteria bacterium
GCAGGCCGAGTTTGGGAGGATGTAAAGATTGCCGCAAAGGCAGGTGTTGACGGCATTGTCATAGACGGCGCCGAGGGGGGAACTGGGGCAGCTCCTGTGGTTGCGTCTAACAACCTAGGGATTCCCACTCTTCCAGCCCTGGTCCAAGCAGTGAGAAGCCTTGAGGACATGGGAGTGAAAGACGAGATCAGCCTAGTTGTTTCAGGAGGCATAAAGGACGGTGCAGATGTGGCCAAAGCAATTGCCCTTGGTGCAGATGCGGTTGCAATCGGAACTGGGGCTATGGTGGCTATGGGTTGCGTAGTATGTTTGCGCTGTCATGAAGGAAAATGCCCATTTGGAATAGGTACCCAAGATCCAGAACTAAGAAAAAGGCTTGATATTGATGAGGCCGCACAAAAGGTAGCGAACTATATTAAAGGAATGACCTACGAGGCAGTAATTATCGCAAAGGCTGCTGGCAAGACCAAGTTACACAGCTTGGAGAGAGAAGACTTGAGATCGCTTACATTAGAGGCATGCGCCATGACGGGTATTCCTCTTGTGGGTTCAAATTATGTTTTCGGAGAAAGATTCGGTTTTTGCTGATACCCATGATTAACTGCCTAATCTTTGCCAGTGAAGATTTAGAAAATGCGGATTGAAGAACATCCAATATTAGGAAAATTTGAAAAGGGCAGGAAAGTAAAGTTCACTTTTGATGGCAAGACATTGGAAGGTTTTGAGGGTGAACCCATCGCTGTTGCGCTTAGAAGCAATGGCGTGATGATTCACCGGTATACATCGAAGCGCAATGAACCTAGGGGGGTGTTCTGTGCCATTGGGAGGTGCACTGATTGCGTCATGATCGTCAATGGTGTCCCTAATGTGAGAACATGTATTGAACCATTGAAGGAGGGGATGGTGGTTGAGACACAGAGGGGTAAAGGGTCAATAAAGGAGCCGGAGTAAGTAGTGAAGCGGTATGAAATGATAAGCATTGGGGCAGGGCCAGCGGGTCTTGCTGGCGCAATAGAGGCTGCAAAGAGGGGCGTCCAGGTCGTAGTGTTTGATGAAAATGATCGCCCCGGAGGGCAGCTTTTCAAACAAATCCACAAGTTTTTTGGATCTTATGAGCATTTTGCAAGGATTAGAGGCTTTAACATTGGAAAACAGCTCCTTGAAGAGGCAAATCGACTGGGCGTGGAGGTCTTCCTTAATGCTGTGGTTATAGGGGTGTATGAGGGTCTAGTACTAAACGTGATGATGAACAACAGCATCATAGAGCATGTCAGGGCAGAAAAAATCCTGGTTGCTACGGGTGCTTCGGAAAACATGATCCCTTTTCCCGGTTGGACTTTACCAGGAGTAATAGGAGCCGGAGCAGCGCAAACAATGGCAAATATCCATGGGATAAGACCAGGAAATAAAATCCTGATGGTTGGATCCGGGAATGTCGGTCTAGTAGTCAGTTACCAGCTATTGCAAGCTGGGTGCAATGTGGCTGCCATTATTGATGCTGCTCCACAGATAGGCGGTTATGGAGTTCATGCGGCCAAGGTGGCCAGATATGGGGTACCTTTTTATATGTCTCATACCATAAAAGCTGCCCACGGAAAGCAGAGAGTAGAAGGAGCTACGGTGATAGAGGTGGACAAGAACTGGAGACCTGTTCCGGGAACGGAAAAGGACTTTGATGTGGACACAATTTGTCTCGCGGTGGGGCTCAACCCCATGACCCAATTGCTAAGAATGAGTAAGTGCAAGATGGTCTACGAGCCAGTGTTAGGAGGGTACGTACCAGCTCACGATATTAACCAAGAAACTTCAATACCAGGGATTTATGCGGCTGGTGATGTGTCAGGTATTGAGGAAGCCAGTACCGCTATTATTGAGGGCAGAATAGCAGGACTATCTATAGCGCACAGTCTAGGTTATATGGACACTGAGGATTTCTTGAGGGAGAGGGAGGAGCAACTTAGAAATCTCAAGGGGCTCAGGTCAGGGGGACATGGAGAGGCTAGAGGATCTGCAAAAGAGCACCTAATTCAAGCCCTGGAAGGTTGACAAATGCCAAAAGGACTTTCTCAAACTGGATATATTTCAAAAGAGGAATTAGAAAAGGCGCCTGGAATACCCTCTGCCGAGAGGCGGAAGAAAGGGCCGGTGGCAGTTATTGAGTGCATTCAAGACATCCCTTGTAATCCTTGTGAGACAAGTTGTCCTACTGGAGCTATAACTGTTGGCGAAGATATAACCAACCTGCCAGTTCTTGATGAAGAAAAGTGTGTAGGGTGCAGGAGTTGTGTGCCAATTTGTCCTGGGCAAGCCATCTTTGTGGTTGATGAGAGTCTGGACAATGGAAAGGCTACTGTAACAGTACCTTATGAATTTTTGCCACTCCCTGAAAAAGGTCAAACTGTTATTGCGCTGGATCGGTCCGGAAAAGAACTGGGAGAAGCGGTTGTAGATTCTGTCAGAGTAAGTGAAAAAATGGACCATACCACCCTGGTGACAATTTTGGTCCCAAGGGAGTGGTCCATGGAGGCGAGAGGATTTAGGAGAAAATAACACCTGAAGAGGAGGTAAGTAAGGATGTCAGAACAAGCTTTAGGGATGGTTGAGACGAGAGGCTTGGTGGGAGCTATTGAAGCCGCGGATGCCATGGTAAAGGCTGCTAAAGTTAGATTCGTCGGAAGGGAATTTGTGGGAGGAGGGCTTGTGACCGTATTTGTACGCGGTGATGTAGGCGCAGTAAAGGCTGCAACCGATGCTGGTGGAGCCGCTGCTGAGCGAGTTGGGGAGCTGGTTTCAGTCCATGTAATCCCAAGGCCCCATAGTGACATAGAGTCTACGATCCCCAAACCCGAAGAATAAGCAAGCATCAAGGTTAGAATCCAGCTCATTCATACTGCTAATAGACATGGGGGCAGTTGTTGGGCGTACCTTTGTAGCTTGGTTGAAGAGGAGCTGGGAAGGGGTCTTGTTTAAACTTTTTTGGTGGTTTTCACCAATAGCTTAATAGGAAAGAAAATGGCGGTAAACACCCAGCTTATAACCCACCCTGGTAATGGGGTCATAGAAATACTCATGGCCAGGATGGGGCCGGTTGGTCGCAAGATCCTCGAGCAAATAGAGTTTAGTGCGGTGGGATTGGTCCAGGGGAGGCTGACGGATATGATTTATGCGGCGGATATTGCAGAAAAGGCGGCCGACGTCCAGGTCTTTGACCTGAAGGGGACATGTCCCCAACATCTTACCATGATAGGAATTTTTGGTGATATAGCTGCTGTTAAGGCAGCTTTAGAGGCCATAGAGGCTGATGAAAGCCTTTAAGCCAGCTCAGCAAACGCTAACACAAGGTTCAAAGGCGGTGGACAATGATACTGGGTAGAGTCGTTGGCGATGTATGGTCTACAAAAAAGAAGGAAGAAGTGAATGCCTTAAGATTCCTGTTTATCCAGCCTTACGGAAAGGACCTGTCTCCTAAAGAAGAATTGATTGTTGCGGCAGACGAGATAGGGGCAGGAATTGGTGAGATGGTGATAGTCACACAAGGGGCACCGGCAATGCAAGCTTTTAAAAGAGACACACTTCTTCCTATCGATGCCGTGGTAATAGGTATAGTGGATAGTTTAGAGATGCCCGAATAGGCCATAACTACAAATGAGTAACGCCATTGTGAACAAGATTAGAGATGCGGGTGTAGTGGGGGCCGGTGGAGCTGGTTTCCCTACACATATAAAGGTGGGTGCTGAGGCCAAACTAGTGCTTGGTAATGGTGCCTCATGTGAGCCCCTGTTAGTTAGTGACGTCTACCTTATGGAAAAAATGCCAGAGCAAGTGCTTAGGGGTTTACAGCTTGTTGTCCAATGTAGCGGAGCAAAAAAGGGGATTTTGTGTTTAAAGGGAAAACACAAGGGTGCATGGGAAAGCCTGGAGAAAGCCTTGACCAAAGAGTTTCCAGAGATTGAGCTATTTGAGCTTGGAAACTTTTATCCCGCTGGCGACGAACACGTGTTGGTCCATGAGGTCACTGGAAAAACAGTTCCCCAAGGAGGTATTCCGCTTGATGTTGATGTTATTGTAGACAATGTGGAGACACTCCTGAATATCGAGAAGGCTGTTGATGAAGGACTCCCTGTAACACAGCGATACCTTACCGTTACAGGAGAACTCAGGTCTCCCATGATAACCAAGGTACCGATCGGAACACCCATTGGAGAGATCCTTGATTATGCAGGGGGGGCGACAACTAATGATTTCTTGGTGGTAATTGGGGGACCTATGATGGGTACGGTAACCGCAGATCTGTCAACCCCTGTAACCAAAACAACCACAGCTCTAATAGTTTTGCCAAAGTTGCACAACATTATTCAGGGAAAAATTGCTGATCCCGAGCGAATATTGAACATCACCAAAACGGTTTGCTGTCAGTGTTCCAGATGTACTGACCTATGTCCCAGACACCTTTTGGGCCATGATATAGAACCGCACAAAATTATGAGATCTCTTAGTTGGGCCTTTGATTTAGCAATGGAGATCTTTCAAAAGGCATTTTTTTGTTCTGAATGTGGGATTTGTGAGAAGTATGCTTGCCCCATGATGATATCACCTAGGGAGGTTAATGCGCGTATTAAACAAGAGCTGATGAGGAAGGGCGTCAAGGGAAAGCGAGACGAAAGACACTACAAGCCCTCGAGTTTTAGAAATCTCCGAAAGGTGCCAACTAAGCGGTTAATAGAAAAACTGAACATAAAAAAATATGACTTTCCTCTTTCATTTAAGGAATTCAGGAAGGATCTTAGTGAGGTTACCATACCGCTAAAGCAGCATATTGGAACACCGGCGGTACCTACGGTTCTTGAAGGTGAGAAGACAAGGAAGGGGAATTTGATAGCAGATATTAGTGAAAACGCTGTTGGTGCAAAACTGCATTCTCCCATAAATGGTGTTGTGACATCGGTGGACAATGCCATAAAGATCCAGGCGGCGGCGTAAGAAAGGCGATAACAAATGGAATACCGGGCTATCGGGCTTTTGGAGTTAAACAGTGTCGCTAGAGGCATTGAGTGTGGCGATGCCATGGTCAAAGCCTCGGATGTTGAACTGATAATGGCTAGATCCACGTGCCCCGGTAGGTATCTTGTGATGATTGCAGGCGATGTTGGCTCAGTGCAGAATTCAGTGGAAGTGGGCAAGGATGTAGCAGGTGAATTTCTTATTGATCGTTTTATAATTCCTAATGTGCATTCTTCAGTGTTCCCTGCACTGTCGTGTTCAACATCTGTTCATGAAATAAATGCCCTGGGAGTAATTGAAACTTACTCGGTAGCATCCTGCATTATTGCTGCCGACGGTGCAGCCAAAGCTGCGGATATCTCGCTAATTGAAGTGAGATGCGCAACGGGTTTGGGGGGCAAGTCGTATGTCTCCTTCACAGGAGATGTTGGTTCCGTGCGAGCTGCAGTAGATGCTGCGGTGGGGCTTATTCAAGAAGAAGGAATGGTTCAATGTTATGCAGTAATCCCATCACTAGCCAGAGAAATGCACTCAACTTTGGCATAGTGGAGAACACGGGAAGGATACAGTATCTAGCGAACAGACCGGATCGCTGGGATGCGAAGGGTGTGTCAGAGCTATTCACCGGATTTGACTTGGGGACATCTATGGTGAAAGCTGTTGTGGTGGATGGCACAGGATATCCAAGGGCAGCCCTGATGAAAGAGGCAGAGGTGGTCAAAAGCGGTCTTGTGCTTGACTATTCAGGAGCCCTTAGCATTGTAAGGGAGATGGTATCTGAATTTCGAAATTACTGCCCAATAGGGATTGAAAAGGCTGCAACGTCTTATCCTCCCAAAACTGAAGCAGCCAATGTTGAGGCCACTAAATATATATTAGAAGGGGCTGAGCTAGATGTTATTCAAGTCTTGGACGAACCGACTGCGGCTAACAAGGTGTTAGGGCTTAAGAACGGTGCCATTGTTGACATAGGAGGTGGCACTACGGGTATTTCGGTTATTCGAGACGGAAAAGTTGTGTATACAAATGACTCACCCACAGGGGGTGTACACCTGTCTCTGGTCATTGCTGGTCGCATGGGAGTGAGTTATGAACAGGCTGAGGCCTTAAAAAGGGATAGGAGGCGAGCAAGAGAAGTCTTCGCAATTGTTAGGCCGGTTATTGAAAAGATTGCCAGCATTGTATCTTCGTTTTTGAAGGGTTTCGAGTGGATTGATAAAGTCTATTTGGTGGGCGGGACTTGTGAACTTGAAGGGATTGCCGAGGTAATGTCAGAGGAGTTGGGAGTAATAATCGAGAAACCCTATTTACCGCAGATAATCACTCCGTATGGAATCGCCCTTTCTTGCCTCGGCACTAAACATGGTAAATAGATGGTTAAGGCAGACACGTGAAAGATATAAACGAAGATAGAATCAGACAGCTGGTTTTGGAAACCCTCAGGCAGATGGGTATCAAGCCTGGGAACAAGAGACACAAGGGCGTTTCCAATCCCAACGGGCCAAGGGCATTGATAGTATTTAATTCAGGCTTGAGTCGGATGGAGGATGCCTTAGAACAAGTGAGACTCATAGAAAGCCTGTGCAGTAAGGCTGCGTTTTTCACCATGGGATCTGCGAGGGGTTTTTTGTGTAAAAACGACATTAAAGAGAAAGCTGGAGGGCGCTGTGTCCTTGACACTGTCTCAGAAAAGGGAGTGGAGAGAGTCCTCAAAGGATCTGATGTCCTTGTGCTACCTACCTTCTGTTTCACGGTCGCGGCAAAGCTGGCCAGCCTTGTTGTCAATGATTTTGAGTCACAATTGGTCTTCATGGCATTGATCCAGGGGAAAAAAATACTGGCCACAAGAGACAGTTTTTCTTTCTTGGAATTAATGCAGAATGAAAGAATGGAGAGACATGTAGAAGCAGTGTTGAAGAAATTGGAAGAAATGGGCATGCGCTTCTGTATTACAGAAAGCCTAAAGGACACTTTTTTTTCTTTGATCTCTGAGGATCGCAAGGAGGCCCAAAGACCAGAATCTGGTGATACTAACAAAGGTGTTAAACTGGTTACCGGGAGAGTTATTACCGAAGCTTTTGAAAAAGGAATACGAAGGATTAGGCTTGCCAGTGGTGGCAAGGTCACTCCCTTGGCAAAGGATTTGGCCAAGGAATACTCGATAGAAATAGTAGAAGGATAGAAATAGATTATGTGGGGCTAGAAGTAATACTTTACAGTAAGGGTGGATTATGGCGGAACTGCGAGCGTATTGTCACTTGGATAGATTACAGCCTCAATTTGCATCTCTTTTTGCATGTAGGTGCAGGGGATATCTTTCAGTTGAAGGTATGGCGTCACTATTTGTCGAGGTTGTGCCTGGTGTCGAGATCAATAAGATTACCGATATAGCGCTTAAGCTAACTAACTCGAGACCTGGCGAGATGATCGTAGAGCGGCGCTATGGAATGCTAGAGATTCATTCTTTTGAACAAGAAGAAGTGTTGCAGGCAGGTAGAATGATCCTGGAAGAGTTGGGACTCAAGGAAGAAGAAAGGCTAGCTCCAAAAATTCTTGCCACGAGCATAATAAATAAGGTGGATCCCTACCAGGCAGTTATCATTAATAGGAATAGCCGAGGAATGCTGATTTTGGGCGGGGATGACGTCTATCTCTTGGAGGTGACCCCTGCGGCCTATTCGTCCATCGCTGCTAACGAAGCTGAGAAGCATTGTAACATCAGACTGGTGGACATAAGATTTTTTGGGGCTGCGGGAAGGATTTACTTAGCAGGGTCTCATTCCGAGGTGCAGGCTGCGGCAAAAGTGGTGGTTGAGACCCTAAGAAGCTTGAAAGGAAGAGAACAGTAGAAGAGAGGGTCAGACTAATGGAAGAAGCTTTGGGCATGATAGAGTCGCGCGGCCTGGTGGGTGCCATTGAGGCAGCTGATGCCATGGTGAAATCGGCTAATGTGAAGTTTTTGGGCAGGAAGAAGGTAAAGGGAGGGCTAATGGTGGTTATGGTTAGTGGCGAGGTAGGAGCTGTGAAAGCAGCAGTGGATGCCGGCAGCCAGGCTTGTAAGGAGGTCGGTGATCTGATTTCGTCCCATGTAATACCTAGGCCAGCCGAAGGGATTGATATCCTTTTGCCCAATTTTAGAGCTCCTATTTCTGCTCATGTAAAAAGGAAAAAAGTCAAGAGACAAAGGTCAAGGAAAAGATGATAGTCAGGTTGAGGGAGAGATCGAATGGCAGGCCGGTTTATTTTCCGTAAAGATGTTGAAGACGTAATAAAGAGAGGGCAGCAAGAGATACTTGTCTCATCAGATGCGAGGATATCTTCCGAGGCCCTCGATTTGCTTAAGGAGCGAAACATCAGGATAAAGTACGCTCAAGAAGGTAGTTCTTCTGTGCAAGATAGGGATAGTTTGGATTCACCATCCATGGCGGGTGACTCAGAGCTGGCTGATGTAACTGATGCTGAGATACAGAAGATAGTTGAAAGGGTTATCGAGCGGATTAGAGAGATAAAGCATGATGATATAGGCCAACCCGCAAGCCGTGAAGCAAGAGAGAATGATGATGACATGATTATATGCAGGTGCGAAGAGATCACCAAGGGGGAAATCAAAGAGGCGATAAGGAACGGGATTAGAACTTTAAATGGAATCAAGCGAATTACTAGAGCAGGGATGGGTCTGTGTCAGGGGCAAACATGTGAAAGACTAATCTCCCAGATACTTTCCGAGGAATTGGGAATAGGTAGGGATGAGATCGAACCAACTACAGCTAGAGCCCCTGTAAGGCCTGTCTCTATTTCAGTTTTTGCAACTGGATAATACTGGTTAGGAGAAGCGATGCCAGAAACAGCGGACGTTGTGGTAATAGGGGGCGGGGTTATGGGCTGTGCTATCGCCTATAATCTTGCAAAACAGGGCCTTAAGCCAGTAGTAGTCGAGAAGTCTGATATAGGTGGTGAGGCCTCCGGGAGCAATGGTGGCGGAATACGCCAGTCAGCTAGAAACCTCAAAGAGATGCGACTGGCAATGGAGAGTGTGAAGCTTTATGAGCAGCTACATGAAGAATTGGGAATGGATGTTGAGTATGTTCAGAAAGGTAATCTCCGCCTCTGTACCACTGATGAAGAAGTTGAGAATATGAAAAAATCAGTTGAAAGCCAAAAAGCAGCTGGCCTGGAATTGGAAATGCTGGACCGCAAGGAGGTTCTCGAAATAAATCCTTATGTTGGTGAGAAAGTCATTGGTGCCAGCTATTGCCCTACCGATGGGCATGGAAATCCATTCTTGGTTACTTATGCGTTTTACAATAGGGCAAAGGATTTGGGTACCAAGTTTCTTGCTCACGAGGAAGTGACAAATATTAAGCTCAGGAAGGGCAAAGTAGTCGGTGTTGTTACAAACCAGAGAGAGATAGATACTGATGTGGTTGTGAATGCGGCGGGAGTTGCGGGACGAAAGATCGCAAACATGGTAGGCCTTGATCTTCCTCTACGACCCGTATTTTCAGAAGCCCTCATTACCGAGCCGTGTTCCCCTCTATTTCCCCAAATGATTGGTCACGCTAAAGGTTTGTTTTACGGAAGGCAAACAGTACATGGATCATTTTTCTGGGGTGGGTTTGTTGGCACCGAGAACTTTATTTACAGGAGTGGAAAACCGCTTTTTCACTTTATTGGTCCGGCAATATGCAGGATGGTGAATGATTATTTTCCAATACTCAAAGGATTAAACGTGATTCGTACCTGGTCAGGGATTATCGCCATGATGTCCGACGGACTTCCTGTCCTTGGACTGACTGAGGAAGTAGTTGGTTTTGTTTTCGCAACGGGCTTCAGTGGCCACGGCTTCGGCCTGGCACCAATAATAGGAAGGATAATAAGCGAGTTGATCGTAGATTGCAGGACTTCCATACCCATAGCGGACTTTTGTTATAGCCGATTTTCTTATGAGGAAAACGATGAGTGCGGGTGTGAGGACACAGGGGTTTGCTCCGTTTTTAGTTCTGCTGTTTGTCCTTACAAGAGAAAGTGGATGGAGAACGTGTGAGCTGGAGTTAGGGGAAATGATACAGCTGAGGGCCTTCGCTACGATAGACCGATTGCAAAAGCAATTTACAGGCTTCATTGGAAGTACTGCTTTGGGATACTACCCTGTGCCAGGGCAAGCTGCTCTCTTCATGGAAATCGCCCCTGGTATAGAGATTAATTCTCTTACGGATATAGTGCTGAAAAGAGCAAATGTCTGGCTTGGGGCAATGGTTGTGGAGAGAACGTATGGGATGCTGGAAGTACATGCTGACTCCCCTGCTGATATTAAGGAAGCAGGTGAAGTAGTTTTAGAGAGACTTGGCCTTGAGTTATCCGAACGACTCAGACCGAAGATCCTTTCATCAGTGGTTATTGAGAGAACCGACCCATATATGACGCAAATTGTAAATAGGTTCAGGGCAGCAAGCATGATGCTGAGCGAGGACACACTTTATATTCTCGAAGTGGTCCCTGCAGGCTATGCGGGTTTGGCAGCAAATGAGGCGGAAAAGGCAGCAGACATAAATTTGATCCATGTAAGTGTATTTGGAGCAAGTGGTAGGGTATATTTGAGCGGGGCGGTTTCAGATGTGACTGCGGCCAAAAGGGCGGCAGAGACCTGCCTTAACAATTTGTCAGGAGTGGAACACTAAATGGCGGTGAGAATCAAACAGAAAAGCCCTAGAAAAGAGCTTTTTGAGAAAGTTATAGATGTATACCCTACCCTGTCATCGAAAAAAAGAAGGATAGCCGACTTTATCCTGAAAGACTATAAAAAACTATTTTTGATGACAGCAAAGGAAATAGCAGATGAATGTAACGTGAGCGAACCCACTGTGATCAGGTTTACTCAAGATTTGGGTTTTTCAGGCTATTCTGAGTTTGTTCAATACATAAAAGGTCTTTTACGCATTGAGCTGACAAGTGTCGAAAGGCTTACAAAAACCAAACATAAGTCAAAAGATGAGAGTACTCTAAAGAGGTATTGTGACAATGCAATGGGTAATTTGGAACACTTACTAAATTCAGTTTCAGAATTCGAGCTGAAACGAATTGCCAAAACTATTTATGAGGCTGATCAGGTATATGTTGTAGGATACAGGGCGTCAGCAACATTGGCCTATTATTTTGGATACTTATTAAAAAAAATACGCGACAATGTGTTGATCGATATGGATATCTCGTGGGAGACGATTGACCTAATTACCAAAGACGACAAGATGTCGTTAATGTGTGTATTTGCTTTCCCAAGGTATCCAAGGAGAACTATTGAGCTAGTCAAGTTTGCTAAGGGTTACGGGATAAAGATCTTGGGCATAAGCGACAACCCAAGATCACCGATTGTAACGCTGTCTGACGAGTACGTAATAATTGACGTAGAGGGAGTTTCTTTTATTGATCCTTTCTCTCACATAATCACCTTTATCAGCGCTCTTGTACATGAAATCACCTTTATTGATAGCGACAAGGCAAAGGAATTGTTGGCCAAATTTGATGAAGGGGTAAAAGCGTCAAAAGAGTTTTACACAGAAGAAGGAATTAACGATGAACTTGAATACAAACTTGATGGCGACCATCTTACATCACTGTGGCCACAAAAAAAGGGCGATTTATAGGATAAAAGAAGATTATACCGGCACAGCTATATGTTGAGTGGAGAGAAGAAATGATAGATGAAAAAATCATAAATCAAGTTGTAGAAGAAGTAGTAAGGAGGCTTGTTGAAGGAGATGGGCAGTTTTCTGAATCTAAACAAGAACTTGGTGAAACCCAAGTTCAAGATGGAGTTTTCGATGAGATGGAGGACGCGATCAAGGGAGCATCGCTGGCTCAGAAAAAGCTGGTTGCGCTCCCACTATCAATTCGCGAGAAGATAATTGAGGCTATAAGAAATACTTGCCTGAGCAATGCCAAAGAATACGCCCGTATGGAGTGGGAGGAGACAGGCCTTGGGAAAGTTGAAGACAATAAGAAGAAGATAGAAGCCTCATGCAAAGTAATGGGAATGGAAGACCTAAGGCCCGAAGTTTATATGGATGATGGAGGGATCTCTGTGATCGAGAGAATACCATACGGCGTAATAGCATCTGTTAATCCAATCACTAATGGGGCTCCCACCATAATATTCAACGCAATAATGATGATTGCAGGTGGCAATAGTGTTGTGAACAATCCCCACCCAAAGACAAAGTTGGTTTCAGCAAAGGTTATCAAGGACATCAACCAAGCCGTAATATCAGCAGGCGGCCCACCGAACACAGTCTGCTGTGTCAAAGAGCCTTCGGTGCCTTCAGCCCAATACCTGATGACCCATCCTGAGATCAAGTTGATTGCCGTCACCGGTGGGCATGGGGTGGTAAATTTTGCAACGAAGACTGGAAAGAGAGTTATTGCCGGCGGACCTGGTAATCCGCCTGTTGTAGTTGATGAGACTGCTGATCTTGACCAAGCTGCAAGGTGCATAATTGAAGGCGCTTCTTTTTCAAATTGCACCCCTTGTGCCAGCGAGAAAGAGATCTTTGTAGTCGAATCTGTTGCAGATAGACTAAAAGATTTTCTTAAGAAATATGGCGCATACGAAATTACACCTTCGCAAGGTGAAGCTTTGGTAAAAAATATTTTCAAGGAATTAGGAGAGCCTGGAAGGCCTGGGGTAATAAATATGGATTTTATCGGGAAGCCCCCGTCTTTTATTCTAGCCTCAATTGGTTTGGAGGTGGGCGAAGAAATCAAGGTTATCATCTTGGAAACTGACTTTGACCATCCCCTGGTTTGGACAGAACAGATAATGCCGGTATTGCCTTTGGTGCGATGTAAAAATGCAAACGAAGCCATAAATAGAGCGGTTAAGGCGGAACAAGGACTAGGGCATACGATGATCATGCACTCTAACGATCTCAACAATCTTAGTAAGATGGCTAGCATGGCCGATGCCTGTGCTTTTGTAAAGAATGGGTCTTCATTGGCAAGTGTGGGTGTGGAGGGCGCGGGATTCATTTCGTTTCACATTGCAACCGATGGCGATGGCCATACCAGGCCAAGGATATTCACAAGGGCTAGAAGATGTACGTTATCAAACGACTTTCGCATGAGATTTGGAGCCGGTAATTTGTCTTAACCAATGCATGGTAGAGCCTTGAGCCCGGGTATGTTCCCAAATGAGTTCAATTGTCCAACCTGAAGTGGTCTCGGCCCAGGAAAAAGTTTTGACCTCTAAAGGAATAAGAACATGGATTTGCTAAAGAGAGAGAACTTTTCTTCAGGCGCTCCATTTGAAGAGAAGGTTGGATATAGTCGTGCGGTTAGAGTCGGAAACATGGTTTACATCGGCGGGACCACCTCTACCAACTCGGAGGGCGTGGTAGAGGGCGCTGGCGATGCCTATCTTCAAACCAAGATCATTCTCCAAAAAATAGAGGACGCTCTAGCGCGCGCAGGAGCGAAGGTTTCCGAAGTGATAAGAGTTCGTTTCTATGTCACTGATATAAGCAAAGGACAGGAGTATCTACGTGCCTATTCTGAATGGTACAAAGGGGTCAAGCCGGTGATCACCATGGCAGAAGTAAAGGCATTAGCAAGACCCGAGCACTTAGTAGAAATAGAGGCGGAAGCGGTAGTTGGTTCTTATCTGATTAAGAGTAAGTGAAATCCTCATCCGGTACCGGATTGAAAGAGTATAGACGCGCATAATATTGTCAATCTTTAAGAAAGGAATAGCACAAGCCAACCTGGCCAAGGTCGTAGTAAAAGAGGCGGGACCGAAAGTGATGTTAAAATCCATTGTTTGATTTGTTCCGATTAAAAGCGAGGACTAGGGTGAGAAGAAGATTCGTGTTTTTAAAAGAGGTCAAAGAGCTTGTAGCAAAGGGAGTCGATAAAATAGAACTTCCCAAAGGTGCGAGGATTTCTGATGAAGCGGCCGATTTGATCAAGGAAAAGGGCATTAAGGTAATTTTTGGCGCTGATGATATTGCTGATAATTTGCAAAGAAATTCGGAATTTGGACGCAGTAAGGTATTGACAGAGAAACTAAATACCAATGGTGGCCAACGGCTGGTTGCCGTCGCGTCGGATGGTAAAAGTGAGACAGATTTTGTCAGCCGTGTAGCCGCTAGAAGCCCATATTTTTTGCTTTTTAACGAAGAAGCTGAATTAGTCGAAATTGTGGAAAATCCTTACCGTAACATTGGTGGTGGCGCTGGCCCATTAGTAGCTGAGTTTCTGGCGGCGAAGGGAGTCACCACAATTGTGGCAGGAAATTTTGGCATGAACATCAAGCGGAGCTTGGAGCAGATGGGTCTTGAGCATTTTGAGTTTCAAGGGGAGGCTAGAAAGGCTGCTCAGAGGGCATTGGGTCAAACCTTTTGAGGATACGTTTGGCATGCGGAGTAGGTCAAGAGTTCCCCTCTCCCATTTCGCGAAACCTTAGGGGAGATTTCTTGCGCAAAATCAGTAAGAAGGGGGGTGAATAAAGAAAATAAGATAGGAAAGGAATCTTTTGTTAATTTATTTTATTAGGGAGGAGAACAGAGATGAAAAAAACCAACGGACTGCTCATTGGGGCTATTATTTTAGTCGGTATATTTTTTACCTTTGTGGCCTTTGGAAGTGTTAGCGCCATCGCCGGCCAAAAGATCTACCGAATGAAGATCCAATCCGCGTATCCTCGAGGCGATATCTCCATGGAACTGCTGAAGTACTTCGCTGACCGGACAAAGGAAAGAAGTAATGGCAGGATCTTGATCTCGGTTTTTGCAGATCCTGAGCTAGTTCCTGCTGAGCAGCTTTTTGAGGCTACGCAAAAAGGGACCCTTGATATGCTTCATGCTGTTGCGGCCATGTGGGGAGGCATAGTGCCTGTTGGTGAGGTTGAATTCGGGCTGCCTTATGCCTATAACATACCGGGTGATAAAGACATTATTGAGACAGGAAGAATTGTTAGGGATTTTTTTTACAAGAGTGGTCTGGTCAAACTGCTGAGGCAAGAATATGGCAAGCATGGGCTGTTTTGGTTAGATATGCACTCCTATGGCAAGATAATAACCATGTCCAGAACTTGCATAACTTCTTGTGATCAGTTTAAGGGAAAAAAATTCAGGGTGGAAGGATCATGGGCAGACTACTACAATGGTCTGGGTGCAAGGGGAACCTATATACCAGGAACCGATGCCTATATGGGACTAAAACTCGGTACCATCGACGCATCTCAGTGGGACATAAGCGCTATAACGGGGCTAAAGTGGTATGAAGTAGCACCTTACTGGCTTGTAGGTGGTCAAAACGACGTTGTGCCTGGGCATATCCTGGTCAATATGAAATCATGGAATGCACTCCCGAAAAATCTTCAGCAGGCACTGCTTGGGGCCGCAGAGGATTATTACCATAAACTCTTAGACAGCTATATGGTTGAATACAAAAAGGCCGATGATCTGGTAAAAGCGGGTAAGATCAAAAAATGTGTACTAGATGCAGAATGCGACAAGAAATGCGCCGAGGTTGCTAACAAACTATGGGATAAAATAGCAAAAAGAGACCCGGCTGCTGCAAAGGCTATCGAGATGATAAGGGAATGGCGAAAGACTTTAAGATAAGGACGTTGGAAAGCTAGGAGGTGACACGGTGAGGCGCATAGAAAAAGTAAAAAAAACTATCAATACTATAAGCCTAAAATCTGGGAAGGCTCTATGCCTCACCGTGTTCCTGATAATGCTTGTCACCACATTGGATGTGGTTGCCAGATATGTTTTTAATAGCCCATTGCTTTGGGGTTGGTTATTGAATAGGCAGCTTTTTGGACTTTTTATTATATTTGCCGGCGTATATACGATGGCAACAGGAGGGCATATAAGAATCGAGATTTTTTATGATCACTTCCCTCCAAAATTGAAGAAAATTGCACGGTTCGCCGCGCTAGGTAGCATGTTCATTTTTTTGGGTGTACTGATTAGCCAAGGATATTGGATGGGTTTTAATTCCTTGAAGATGGGAGAACTCGCTCCAGGAGCATTTCGCTTACCTCTTTATCCGCTCAAGCTACTTATTCCAACAGTGGCAATTCTGTTTTTGCTCGAAGGTATCGTATTTTTTCTTGGAAGAGATGAATGATACCTCTGAATCCTGTTTGCGAATTCCTTATAAACGTCATGGTTAAGCAGGTATTTATTTCATGTCCATAGAACTGGTTACATTGCTTTTATTTGGCGGTCTTCTTTTTTTATTGGCAGTAGGCGTCCCGGTAGTGTTTGCATTAGGGGCGATAAGTGTTCTAATCACTTACATCATCGGTGGGAGTAATGACCTCTATGTAGTGGCGACTACTACTTATCGAGAAATTACCGATGGAGGATTGATAACAATTCCTCTGTTTCTTTTGATGGGGAATTTCCTCTTACACTCTGGCATATCTGATCGCTTGTTTAAGGCGTTGAATTATTGGTTGTCGGGCCTCCGAGGTGGGTTGGCAATTGTGACCATTAGTGTTTGCGTAGCATTAGCCATGTGCGGAGGATTTGGGCCTGGTATTCTTACGATGGGGTTGATCGCAGTTCCTGCAATGCTAAAGTTTTCATATAATAAATCCCTTGCTCTTGGCACGGTTATGGCAGGGGGAGTTTTGGGAACCATAATACCTCCAAGCATCCTTATGATTGTATTTGGTTACATTGCGCGCGTTTCCATTGGAAGGCTTTTTTTCGCTGGCGCTATCCCGGGGCTCATAACCGCATTTTTATATGTCTGCTATATAGTGGTAAGGTGCTACTTTCAACCTCAACTAGCTCCGCGCACATCCCAAAATGTGACTTGGAGAATCCGGTGGACGTCTCTTAAAGAGATTGTATTTCCTACCCTTCTCGTGGTTTTGGTTCTGGGCTCTATATTTTTGGGCATTGCTACTCCAACAGAGGCTGCAGGTGTGGGCGCCATGGGCGCATGCTTAATGTGCATAATATACGGCAGGCTTACGTGGAAGGTGGTAATAGACTCGTGCCTTGAAACCATGAAAGTTAGCGGCATGGCACTATGGATATTGGTTGCAGCTACCTTATTCGGGGTTGTTTACACAAGTGCCGGGGCACAGGATATGGTGATGGGCATAGTCCAAAGTGCCACAGTCAGTAGGTGGGCGATTCTGGCAACTATGCAAGTTATCCTTTTGTTGTTTGGAATGTTTATGGACGATTATGCTGTGGTTACTATTTGTGCCCCAATATTTGTGCCAATTGCTAAGATTTTAGGGTTTGACCCAATATGGTTCTCCATTGTGTTTATTCTTAACATGCAAGTAGCCTATCTTACGCCTCCATTCGGGTGGGCCCTCATTCTCATGAAGGGGGTCGCCCCTCCAGAAATCAAAACGAGAGACATATGGAAATCCGTTCCACCTTTTGTTGTAATGCAACTTTTGGTATTATTGTTGACCATGATATTTCCGAACTTGGCCCTGTGGCTTCCAAACAAGATGTTTTAGCAATAATGTTCTAGAGGCTGGAAATGAGCAAGGCACATCGACTAAGTGGCAAAAGGGTTTTAATCGTAGATGATGAAGCTGATGTCCTAGATACCTTAGAGCAATTGTTATCCATGTGCTACGTGAGGAAGGCCTCCAGCTACGAAGAAGCTAAGAATCTTTTGGAGACTGAGGAGTTTGATATCGCAGTATTAGATATAATGGGTGTAGATGGTTATGGTTTGCTTGAAATTGCAAAAAAGAAGAATGTGATCCCAGTAATGCTAACTGCCCATGCCCTAACTCCGGATAACGTGGTAAAGTCACGTGACAGGGGTGCATGGTCATTTATTCCTAAAGAAAAAATAGCCGAAATAGATACCTTTTTGGAAGGTATTCTTGAAGCGAAAGAGAAAGGACGGAATCCGTGGTCACATTGGTTTGACAAACTTGCTAAGTACTTTGACAAGAAGTTTGGCCCTGACTGGCAGCAAAAACACGGAATGAAGGTCAGATAGGGTGGCTTTGGAGTCTCAAAGGCTTAAGGAAATGCATAGTTTCCAGACCTCGGATCCAATTTGATTATATCTCGGTTTTGAAACAGTTAGAGGAGGCCAATGCTGAACTAAAATGCCAAATTTTCCTCAGTTATGAGATTATCAAGTCATCCATAAGCCTCAGGCTTTTGCCTTGACTTAGTTCATGACAGTGATATCATCTCAACTGCAGGTGGGTTCTGGCCTTTCCACCGAATCCTCTGTGGCTTGAGAGTTCTAACCACCTCCCTTGTCTTCAGAGGCTGGGGCCTTACAAGGGCCTCCTGGATTACAGAATCCGCCTGCATTTATTACTGGGCCCGATCAGAACTCCCACACCTTTAACCTCCATTAATATTCCCTACCCTGGTTAGTTGCTTGACCCGCTAAGGGCTTTTTTTTATAATCGCCCCGCAGTCGGCCCTAGCAAGAACAAGGTCTTGAACTGAATCCAGACAAGGAGGAAAGAAATGGACTTGAGCAGAAAACTTGGAATAGGAATTGTTATGATAATACCTGCTTTTGTGACAGGTGGGCTCCTGTGGAGTATCATTCCGTCCTGGATCGCGGTCGTCATTTGGGAAATCGTCATGGTCTTGGTCTACGTCGGCATTATAAAAGGGAAATTTTCATTTTCCAGAAAAATGGCTTGAGCCGGTTCATGGATGGCTTGTAAAATTAATGGGCCGCCCTATAAGCGGTCATGCCGCAAAACATGAAAAACCTTCTCGGCCGTCTCTCCCCTCAGCAGGTCTTACCCCTAAGTTTTCTAGGAATCATCATCTTCGGGGCGCTTCTATTATTGACCCCTTGGTCCACAAAGGCCGGGGCAATGCCGTTCATTGATGCGCTGTTTACAGCCACTTCTGCTGTATGTGTTACCGGCTTGACCGTGGTTGATACGGGAACCTATTTTACGCCCTTCGGTCAAGGTGTTATCTTAGGCCTTATTCAAGTAGGCGGCCTTGGAATCATGACCTTTTCTGTCCTTTTCTATAGCTTGCTTGGATCCAGCATACGCCTGAGGGACAGAATAATAGTCCAGAGTAGTTTTACCACTCCTCAGAAACAGGACGTATTAAAACTGGTTAAATCGATATTCTTATACACCTTTGCAATAGAGGGTGCAGGGGTAATTTTGTTGCTTGCGGCATGGCCCGGTGGCTCTCCCAATTCCACGCGGGTGTGGATAGCTGTTTTTCATAGCGTCTCTGCTTTTTGCAACGCCGGTTTTTCACTTTTCAGAGATAGCTTTATGGAATATCGCTTCAACTGGTGGATCAACTTGATAATAACTAGCCTGATAATCGCGGGAGGACTGGGTTTCATCGTTCTTATGGAGTTGGGAAGATGGGTAAAACAGAAGCTCAGGAAGCAACAAAGGCCCCGCTTATCGCTCCACAGCAAACTGGTCCTTACCACCACAGCATGCCTGATAGCTGGCGGGGGATTGCTGTTTTTTGTGCTGGAATCTAGGGATTCATTGGCCACTGTTTCGCTAAATGGAAAAATTCTGGCCTCATATTTTCAATCAGTCACCGCCCGGACCGCAGGATTTAATACAATGGATATCTATGCTTTGGCAAACCCCACTTTGTTCATACTTATGATCTTAATGTTCATAGGCGCGTCTCCCGGCTCATGCGGGGGAGGAGTGAAAACTATTAATGCTGCCATATTGGTGATTATAGCAAGGAACAGATTTAAGGGAAAAGAAGAGGGGGAAGTCTTTAAGCGAACTATTCCCCGTGAGACGTTAAGCCGGTCTGTAACAATAATAATAAGCTCAGTAGTCCTAATTTCAGTTGTGGGGTGCTTATTGATGATCGCGGAAACTGGCCGCTACGCTCATCCCGAAACCAGAGGGAAGTTTCTCGAGTATCTTTTTGAAACGGTCTCTGCCTTTGGCACAGTGGGGCTTAGTATGGGAGTCACGCCTACGTTGACAAACATGGGCAAGATCCTCATTATGGTCATGATGTTCCTTGGCAGGTTGGGGCCCTTGAACTTGGCCTTTTCTTTGGCAAAGCGGGCACCGGTAAAGAAATTTCATTATGGAGAAGAAAAAATTTTCATAGGGTGAAGGATGAAAAAATTTGCAGTGTTTGGATTAGGGAATTTCGGATTTTCTGTGGCAAGGGCTCTGTATGAAGAAGGCCATGAAGTGCTCTGTGTAGACCGAGAAGAGGCCAGGGTGAATAAAATCCAAGAATTTGCCACCCACACCATAATAGGGGATGTCACAGACCGCTCCCTGCTTGAGTCTGTAGGTGTATCCGACATGGATGCTGTAATCGTGAGCCTTGGAGACAACCTTGCAGCCAGTATTTTGACCACCCTGTACCTGAAGGATCTTGATGTAAAGAGTATTTTGGTAAAGATTAGGAGCGAGGACCACGGGAGAATCCTTGAGAAAATAGGGGCCGACGAGGTAATTTTTCCAGAGAAAGAAACGGCCATGAAGATTGCAAAAAGTCTCTCAAACCCGAATATCCTGGATTACATCCCGCTCTCCCCTGAGTACAGCATCCTGGAGGTTGCACCTCCCAATCATTTTATTGGGAAGACCTTGAGTGAAATAAACCTCAGGGCCAAGTACGGCGTAAACGTGATCGCCATCCGGGAGCTTGTACCAGACCGCCTGACCATGGCTCCAGGAGGGGAATTTGTCATAAAGGACAGCGATATTCTCATTGTATTAGGCCGCCCCGAGGATATTGCAAAAATCCGAGATAAAGACTGAAGCTGAGTGCCGGGTTATCTCAAGATAAGAACCGAAGATTGGGCGCTGCGTATGAGCTTTCCAACCCTGTCTTGCGAAAAAAACTTGCTGATCAAGGAGCGGTGACCCATCCAAAGGGCAATAAGGCCCTTTTCTGCGGCATCGGCTATGAATTTGTCCAGCATAGATACGTCCACAACCGAGACCCATGCCTTAATCTTTTGGGCGGAATAGTATTGCAAAATCTCCTTCATTTTTTGATCTACTTCTTCTTTTAAGTGTTCAGACTCTGTAAGACCCACGAGGGCGAGATCGGTTTGATGGAGTGTGACCATCTGGTTGATTAACTCAAGGGACTCTTGGCTCACACTATCATGATCAAGGCAGCAGACGATCATGTTTGGTTTCTTTTCTTCTTTTATGACAAGCACGGAACAGGGAGCGGCTTTTACTATTTTTTCAGGAGCATTTCGGTCCTGCTCCCAGGCACAATGTTGGCCTTTACTACATCCCAGCACAATCAAGTCGCTCTCCTCTTCCATAGCTTCTTCTAGCACCTGTTTAGCAAGGGGGCCGAACCTGACGCGTACCCGGAGCTCTTTCATACCTTTGCACACGCACATCTCTTCAAAAAGGCCTTTTCCCCTGTCTACCAGTTCATACTCCCAGCGTTTTTTTGCATATGGAGAAATGGATTCATCCTTGAAATAGCCCAGGAATTCTTCTCTGAATTCCTGTAATTTCCGGATAATGGACAACTTTTTTAGCCCTTCCAGGCTGGTTGAAGATGAGTTAAATTTTTTTGATTCCACTCCCAGTAAAGTAACATCTGCCCAAGTGTTCATAGCAAGCTTAGCCACCTCATGTACAACGTATTCGCTGTAAGGATTGGTATCTAGTGCAACTAAAATTCTCATTATGTCCTCCTGTCATCTAACTCCTTGCACCGCTGTTTCATCGCCCATGCCCTCCTGTGCCATACTTGCTGCTTAGGCTATCTACTGGTTGATTTAGAAGGGATCAGCACAGAAAAATGGGACTGGGCGCATGGGCCAAAATGGTGTAAATTGGGTTTTTTCTGTCCAAGCCATCCCTGATCGCGCAGGCGACTAAGCCGTATTTACTAAGGTAGTCGGCTATTTCCTTTGGGCGCCCGGAAACGGTTTCTGCTTGCTGGGGTTTCCAGTTTAATTTCTGGAGAGTGTCAATAACTTTCCTCGAATGTTTTTCATGGGGATCCAGATGATCTATACTGATTCCGCCTTTGCCTTTTTCAGGCACACAATGGACCACGTCTAACACTAGGTTAGATTCTTTAAAGATGCTGCAGAACTGTTCAACAAGAACAGACGGGTCCATATCCTTATGGGTGAGAAGAGCTACTTTGCTCACTCCAACGAGATTTTTCACCACTATAATGGGACATGGCATGTTCTGGTAAAGCCTTGAGCTGACCAGTTTCCTGAAATCTCCTTCATCAAATGAAGCCAGCATGCCTTCCATGAAAAGATCATATGAGCCGGTCTGGAGTTCTTTCAGTATTTCGCTTTCCCGTTCCCCTACCACCACGCGGGGAGCCGCAAGGGCAGGACAGTAAGGTTTTTCCGTTCTTATAAGCAAACTGATCTCTTCTTCGGCCCTATCGGCTAGGGCATGTTCCCAAGTATGACGTACCCATCCAGTGCCAAAAAGATTACCTTTTTGTTCGGGTTCTTTGACATGGATTGGTTGGAGAGCTATCTCCATGAATTGAGCCAGCTGCCCGGCATATCTAATCGCGATACTGGAGGCAAGATCAGAATTGACTGAAATGAGGATATTTATCATGGTTCGTACCTGCCTAAGATGTAATACCTTTGATTTTCCTTTCCGCTCTTTCAACGGCGTCCTGGATTTCCCCTAGCTTAAAGGGCTTAGCCAGGAAATCGAATACCCCTCTTTGAAAAGATTCCTTTGCTGTTTCCATGGTAGCGAATCCTGTGATCACAATGACCTCAGTTGTGGGAGACCTTTTCTTTACTTCTGTCAGAAATGCCATCCCATCAAGGCCTTCCATCTTTAAGTCCGTGATCACAATATCAAAAGTGCGCTCGGTGATACGTTTGAAGGCATCCGAACTTCGAAAGAAGATTTCGACCTCGTATCCCTTTTTTTCCAGAGCTGACTTGAGGCGTTTGCACACAATAGGTTCATCATCCAGGATCAAAATGCTCGTTGTTTTGTGTCCTTCCATCACCCTTCTCCTGCTTTTCCGATTTTAGTGGACCGTGGCAGCACCGACATTTAGAGTCTGGAATGCCTCAATGAATTTGTTAACTTGATTATCATTGACCATTTGGACATCCAATTGCCTGGTGAAGGCTACCAATACTCCTATAACCCTTAATTTCTCCTTCATCTCTTCCATGTCAAGTTTCTTGACCCTTCCCACTACCAGGTCTCCTCGGAGGTCAACCCTGAAATCGTTCATTGTCAAAATCTCTCCAACTAGCTTTGCCCTTCTGGATCGCCTGGACAGCTCAGTGACGCCACCGAGAAACCTGAAATATGCATAATTGTCATTTATATTGTCACTCACGTAGGCATCTATCATATTGAAATGGTAGCCGAGTCGCAAACTAATGTTTACATAATTAAGTGACAAGACCGCAAGATTCTGCCCCACGTACTTGGGAGTAGCCAGTGAAGAAGAAAAGGTCCGGGTGAGGCTGGACATGAAACTGCCAAAATCTACCGACATGGGCTCGGTGCTCCATGCACCTGGACAAAGCAGTCCCTTCACAAAGGCTGCCATTGGGATGGACCGGATTTCCTCGATATGAACCTTCCTAGACACATGCCCAACACTCAGCCCATCACCCATATCAATCAAAACCAGATCTAGAGGCACTGGTAGGTCCAGGTGTAAGGGCGGGGTATGGGAATTCCGAGTGCCATAGTAGCTCAACTCGATAATTTCTTCAACTGCTTTTTCGTGGACAAATCTTGTTATGTCATGAAAAGTCTTGCAGTACCGAGGCCTGAACTTCTTGTCCAAGGGGTCCAGGAGATTGAGAGGGGAGATTTTCTTTAATACCCGCCTGAGCAATCTGTATTCATATGTTTCCTCAAACGGCTCTTCATTGAATTCATAGTAGCACAACTCCTTCACCTTGCCCTCGTAAACTACATTTTCCTCGGCATCCACGGTTACTTCTTGTCCCTGTTTCAGAACCTTTGTTGCGATGCCTGTGTTTACAATAGTTGGAACACGAAATTCACGAGCTATGGTGGCCATGTGGCCGGTGTGGGACCCTATATCTGTTAAGACTGCAGCGGCCTTTCTTATCACCTTGGCAAATCTGGGAGAGGTGTTTCGGGCAACCAGTACCGCACCTTCTGGAAACCGCTCTAAGTCTTCATCGCTTTTTACTAAGAAAACCTTGCCGATTCCTACCCCTTTCTGAGCGATGTCTCCTCTACCTGAGAAGATTGTATGGGCCTTTCTAAGGGCCGAAGGGATGTCACAAACGAGCTTTGCTCCCTGAGACCGGATATACAGTTGCCTTGCCTGCAGTATGTATAGTTGGCCCGAATGATCGTATGCAAATTCAATATCTTGGGGTTTCTTGAAATACCTCTCGATCATGACGGCATGCTCGGCAAGCTCAGATAACTGGTCATTGGTCAGAGACGCCTTCGTCTGCAGTTCATCCGGCACTGGTACGATTTCAGTCCCTCCCTCTGGTTTTACCACCATTTGCTTGGTCTTTCGGACAACCTTCAGGCCCCTGACCTCGTGAGGAGGTTCGCGCGATATCTTGAATTGATCAGGCGTCACATCTCCCGAGACAATAGGCGCCCCAAGGCCCCAGCTGGCTGAGACAACCATTGCTTCTTTCTGCGGGTCTTGTGGGTCAAGGGTATACAAGACCCCACTTACAGCAGCATCCACCATGACCTGACAGGCCACGGCCATTACAACCTCTTTTTCGCTGTAGCCTTTCTCTCGCCTGTATTCCATGGCACTGGGAGAGTATGCGCTGGCAAGCACCTCCTTGTAAGCCTCGGCCAGATTCTCAGCCGGCTCATTCAATAGGCTTAGAAATTGACCTGCAAAAGTGTTTTCCGTGTCTTCTCCCCAAGCACTGCTGCGTATGGCCAGATACACGGCCTTGCCAGGCTCTTGTTCTGATAAAATCTCAATTGCCTTTTTCAATTGCTTTTTGAGCTTGGGAGGTATGGTCCCGCCTCTTATCAATTCCTGGATCTTTTTTGAGGCCTCAGTGGTCCCGATTTCGCTGCGGGTCCACGCCTCGGCTATCTGGCTGATCTCCTCCCAAAGTCCGTTGTAGTCCATGTAGGCTTTGAAGGCCCTCGTGGTAATGGCGAAACCCTCTGGTGTTCGAACCCGGAGAAAATTCTTTATTTCGGCCAGATTTGCGTTCTTGGCCCCGACTACATCAGAGAAGTCCCGGCTGACGAGACTGTAGGGCATGGTTAGGTCGCTCTCGGGTATGACTATCCTGCCCTCAAGTTCATCCTGAATTTCAGAACTGATCCTATTGAAGGCATCATACAGCGCGAGGTACTTGTGAGGCGCTATGGCATCAAGGTTATAGATGAGTTTGTATACGTAGTCACTCATTTGCTCGCACGCAGTTCGAATGTACTGCTTGTCAAAGATATACTCCCCGCTGAGCTTGTCACCCATTTCTGCCATCAGGTCCAGGATCCTGTTGTTGAGCTCCAGAATGGTTTGGAATTTTGAGAAGATATCGACAAAAGACAGGCCCTTTGTGCGCCTCCCCCCTATGATGGGATGCAATAGGGCTCTAGTCCATTGCCGAATAAGGTCCATAGATGACTCTCTTTAGTGGCCCCCCTTGCCTCCCTTGAAGATTACGCCCATAATGAGTCCGGCAATTATCGCAATAATAGTGGCCAAGATCCCATAGGTGGTACTATGCTGGTAGGCCAACGAGGCTACCAAGTTGGGAAGGCCTTTTTCTTCTGCCTTTAATACTTCTTTTACCGAGGCTACGATCTTTCCTGAATTTATGGCTGCCAAATGAACTTCATAGCTCCCCGGCACAAGTTTCGAAGGCAAGGTGGCAGTACAAGTAAACGGTTTCATTCCTTTTGAGGGCTTATCATATTTTAGCGCACCTTTGGTGATAGAATAAAGCCCTTCTTTGGTCTTAAGTTTTAAGAATTCCTTAAAAAGAAAATCCTTGTCCTCAGATTCCGGTGTAATGGCGATTTCCTTTTTTAGGGCCTCGAGGCCTACTGGAAGGCCTTTGGTGTTGGCATCAAGTGCGGTGAAGATAAGATATAGATTTGGAACATTATGAAAGACCACGGTACCGATATTCATCCACAACAGGCCCAGTGCTTTACCTTTTTTCTTAAATTCCGTATCCTTCCTATGACCTGTGATATAAACCACCGCCTCGGAGTCCTCTGGCACCTGACCTGTAACCTTGACAATGGCCCCGTTGTAAGTCGCCCCAATTATGATAACGTTGGGCTCGAGCTTTAGGCTCATCTGATCAGCAAGGGCGACTCCACTGTTGCCCGCAAAGATCATAGGCCCTGCATACAATATAAGAATTGTGATCACTATTTTTGGGATAGAGCGCTTCACTTTAATGACCTCCTTTGTAGGCTAACATGATATGAGGTGTGAGCAAGAGACTCAAAAGCATCTTCACCATTACCAAGAGTACGATTGATGCAAGTAGTATCTTGAGCTGGTCGCCTTTCAGTTTCTTGCTGATCATCGCACCGAACTGGGCACCAAGCGTGGAACCCAAAAGGAGAATAAGCGCTAGGATGAAATCAACAGTATGGTTGGTATGGGCCTGCATTATGGTGACATTGACACAAGTGAAAAGAATCTGAAAGAGGCTTGTCCCCACAACCACGTGCATTGGCATTCTGAGGAGGTATACCATCACGGGAACCATAATGAAGCCTCCTCCTACCCCCATAATGGCGGCCAGAATCCCCACAAAGATCCCCAAGATGAGGGGCATGAGGATGGAAAGTTCTACCCCAGATTTCTCAAAATAGGTCTGCCAGGGTAGTTTCTTGACAAGCTTGGCATACTTTGACTCACCTTTGGAGGCGGTGTCTTTTGCCTCTTTTTTGCGTAAAGCTTGGAGGCTTTCAATGAACATGTAAATTCCAACGAATCCCAGCATCAGCACGTAAGTTATCTTGATTAGGAAATCGGCATTTCCAAGCTCCCTGAGGATCTTTATGATTTGAACGCCAAGGGTGCCACCTGCCACCCCTCCTATAAGTAATAGGATGCCCATCTTGAAATCCACGTTTCCAAGCCTATAATGGGCTAGGGTACCCGAGGTTGAGGCCCCCACGATTTGGTTAGAGTCGGAAGCGGCCGCGACAGTGGGAGGAATGCCAACCATTATGAGAAGCGGCGTCATTAAAAACCCACCTCCTACCCCGAATATCCCGGACAAGAGTCCAACAAAACCACCCATAGCAAATATGAGGAATACGTTAACGCTACTGCCTGCAATTGGAAGGTATAAGTGCCACATTATCCGCTCCTTTTCTTAGTTATTTTTATTCCTTTTTCATTGACGATCTCTATGCGACATTCCACTCGTCTCCTGATTTTCTCCGCCACATCAAAGAACTTGGTGCTTGATACTCCCTTGCTGGGCAAGGGTGCTCCCAACACCAAAAGGCTTATTCTGTTATCTTTTATAAACTTGACGACTTCCTCGTCATAAGCGCCGTAGGCAACATATAGGTCCACCGAAATGCCCTCTGCACGGGCCTCTTCAATAAGGCCTTCCACCTCTTCTTTCAGATCTGAAAAAAGCTGTTTTTTTACGCCCTCCGCCCCGCTACCTTTTGAAACCATGAGTATATGGACCCTTGCATTAATTCTGCGGGCGAGATTAAGCCCGTGAACCGCTGTCCAGATAGAGGTCTTGCCGGGATCTAAGGCAACAAGAATTCTTTCCATGGAAAATCAAACCTCCTCATGGGCCCTTTTGCAATCTGGATTCCATAACAAAGGGAAAGGCTTGAGCAAGGAAGAAAAACACGAGTAAATTATGGATTGAAAGGATTTAACTTCTTGAAATATAAAATAGTTTTAC
>QMLZ01000014.1 GCA_003646995.1 Deltaproteobacteria bacterium
AGGAGTATCTCGTGGGTATAATAGATGCTGATCATCTCAATCAAATTGGCTGCTGGGATGGCGGAAAGGCCATGGGGACAAGGAATCGGAGGATCTTTGAAAAAAGGATAAGGGAGTTTTATGTGAGTCTGGCCGAGGGGCTTGAGTAAAGGCACAAGGCCAAAGGCGCACGGCGCAAGGCAAAAGGTTACAGAATAATGAATGACAAATATCGTATAAGGAAGGATGAACGCTCACGGTGAACAGTGAACGGTGAACGCCTACCAAACTGAACAGACCAGATAGACCAGACAGACTAAATGGACTAAATAAACCAAAAGGACCAGCATGGGAGGTGATGTTATGAAGGAGAGAGTTGAAATAGTTGAGGGTGACATTACAAAACAGCAGGTAGATGCTATCGTAAATGCCGCCAATGAATCTTTGCTGGGAGGCGGCGGAGTAGATGGGGCCATACATCGGGCTGCTGGCCCTGAGCTGCTTGAAGAATGCCGCAAGATTGGGGGTTGTCCAACAGGAGAGGCGCGCGTAACTGGAGGGTACAAGCTACCGGCCAAGTGGGTCATACATACTGTTGGCCCCATTTGGCGAGGTGGAAACAACAGGGAAGATGAGCTCTTGGCGAACTGTTATAAAAATAGTTTGAAGGCGGCTGTAGACATAGGCGCCAAGACTGTTGCGTTTCCTTCCATAAGCACTGGGGCTTACGGGTTTCCCTTGGAGAGAGCGACCAGGATAGCACTCACGGAGACAAAAAGATTCCTGGAAAAGAACCAGGATATTGATAAGGTTATATTTGTCTGCTTTGGCAAACAGGCCTACGAAACTTACAAAAGCATCTTTGATCAGGTATTTTCTTCCTGATCCTTTAGAAAGAGGGTATGGTATTCTTCTTCTGTAAGGTATTTCTTCATTAGTTTGATGAGCATGTTGGCCAAGGCCTCGATATCGGCATCACTCATACGGGCGCGCAATACCCTCATTAACTCATCATCGGCAAATTTCTGCACGTAACAGGTAATGGTATATTCGTCGGTTTGCCTATCGAGGCCAAAGCCCGCAAGCCCTGTGTACTCTTCTACAAAGGTATGATTATGCTTTTTCACGGTAACTCCAGGTTTTCCTGTGGCTATCAAGACCGTGTCAGACCTGACAGCACGTTGAAGCAAGGGAAGACCCAAACGGCTTTTGCCCAAGCACCTACAATCCGCCCCCAGCCTCTGCTATATCCTCCAGTGTGTCAGCGTCAAGGATCTTTATTCGCGACCCGTCTACGTCTATAAGTCCTCGGCGTTTCATCTTGGCCAAGATGCGAGAGAGGGTTTCGGGTATGGTACCAAGGAGACTGGCAAGTTGTGTTTTGGAGATGTCCAATTCCAGGTCCATGGAGGATTCATTTTTCTTGCTGAGATAAAGAAGGTATGCTGCCAGCCTACCTGGCACCTCTTTTAGGGAGAGCTCTTCAATAAGCTGGGTGAACCTCCGCAGACGCATGGAGAGCACCGCTAGCATACCCAGGGCCAGCTCCGGCTCCCTCCGAATGAGGCCTATAAACGCATCTTTTGGGAAAAAGAATATCCGGCTTTCTTCAATGGCTGCTGCGCTTGCGGGAAACTTTTGCCCCGTAAAAACCGGAACCTCTCCAAAGGGTTCTCCAGGACCAAATATGTGCAAAATTTGCTCTCTTCCCTCCCATGAAACCTTATAGATTTTAACCCTCCCGGTGATTATTACGTAAAAGCCTGTGCCATCTTCTCCTTCTGAAAAAACCTCCTGCCCCTTTTTGAAGATCTGATCCACCACGATCATGGAAAGCTCTCCAAGGTGTTTGTGGGACAGATTTTGAAACAGGGGAATAGAAGCTATTTCCTCAATAATCCCCATAAGATTTTCGGGCCCTCACGCTTTTTCTTCTTTGCTGTTGATCATGTGAGCTTTTCGAACAACTTGCCGCTTGTCCGGAAAATTACAGGACAGGTATGGTTCAATGGAATAGAAGATAGTGGTTAACCAATGCACCAACCCTAACATGAACAAGGGCAGCAGGTCAAGCTCTAGCCCCTAAAGTGCTCACGGTGAGCCATTTTATAATACATAAAATACCCAAGGGGAATGATCACAAGGGTTAGTATGGTGGAAACGGTTGCCCCTGTAATCAGGGAGACACCAAGGCCGGCAAAGATGGGGTCGGGGAGCATGAAAAACGCTCCAGTGATGACAGCAACCGTAGTCAATATGACGGGCCTCGTACGGATGGCGCCGGATTCAATGACTGCATCCTTAATGGAGTTGCCTCGATCAAGCCCGAGCTCTATGAAATCGATCAGTAATACGGCATTCCTTACCATTATGCCCGCCAAGGCAATGAACCCAATCATGCTGGTGGCAGTGAAGAATTTTCCAAAGAAGAAATGTCCGGGAATAATTCCAAGCAGGCTCAACGGGATTGGAATCATCATAATAATGGGCGTAGCGAATGATCCAAACCATGCAACAAGAATAAAATACATGATGATCATTGCCCCGAAAAAGGCCAAACCTAGGTCTCTGAACACCTCATATGTTATCTGCCACTCCCCATCCCATTTGATGGATGCTACCTGAGTGGTTTCCGGCTGCCTCGTCCAATACTCCTTTATCCGATAATTCCCGTCAGTGATGGATGCTATTCTTTTCCTCATTTTCAGTATAGCGTAGACGGGGCTTTCCTCTGTACCGGCCACATCGCCTATTACGTATACCACAGGTTTGAGATTCTTGTGGTAAATCGCCTTGTCCTTTGTTTTCCTGCGGATTTGGACAAGCTCACTCAAGGGGACAGGCTTTCCATTCATGGACAATAGGTTGATGTCTTTTAATATATCGAGGGCTGATTTTTGCCTCTCCGGAATTTTTACAATTACGTCTACGTCCTCGCGGTCCTTGCCAGTGTGTAAAATCCCTGCTTTCATTCCATTGACGGCCATATAGAGGGTCTTTGACACCATTTCAGTAGACACACCACTTAGAGCTGCTTTTACCTTGTCCACCCTAAGATCAATCTCCTCCATATCATCTTCCACAAGCCAGTCAACATCTACCACTCCTTCTGTAGTTTCAAAAATTTTCTTTATTTGAGAAGCGACTCGCAATCGTGTTTCTTGGTTCGGTCCGTAGACTTCCGCCACCAAGGTGGACAGAACCGGAGGGCCTGGTGGCACTTCTGCGATTTTTATATTAGCGTTATACCTCTTGCCAATTTCCTGGATTGGTCCGCGGATGATCTTGGCCAGGTCGTGGCTCTTTAGTTTGCGCTTGGATTTGTCGACAAAATTAACCTGTATGTCTGCGACATTGCCTCCCTTTCTAAAAAAGTAATGCCTCACAAGCCCATTAAAGTTAATGGGTGCGGCGATTCCTGCATAGATTTCATAATTCGCAACTTCTGGCACAGTGGCAAGATAGTGGCCTATCTCCACGGCAAGGGCGGTGGTCTTTTCAAGGGGTGTGCCTTCAGGCATGTCGATTATTACTTGAAGTTCATTCTTATTATCAAAGGGCAGCATTTTCATGACTACCAATTTCGTTGGGATAAACATGAATGCAGCCGCGAACAAGACAACCATGACCATGATCAGGAAGACCCGGAGCAGCCTTTTATCCATCAATGGCGTGAGAATGGCCTTGTAAATTTTATCGAGCCTTGTTTTCTTCACCCATTCTTCTTCATCAATGCCCTTTGTTACCTTTTGTTCATGGCCGCGAAGGAGCCTGTAAGCAAGCCAGGGAGTAATGGTGAGCGCAACAAACAGGGAGAACATCATGGCAAGCGATGCACCTATGGGCATTGGTTTCATATAAGGTCCCATCAAGCCCGAAACAAAGGCCATGGGAAAGATGGTCACAATGACCGTTATGGTGGCGAGAATGGTGGGGTTTCCCACCTCTCCCACTGCATACACTGCCCTTGCAAATAGGCTGCCCTTAGGAATCCTGAAGTGGCGGTCTATGTTTTCCACTATTATAATAGCGTCATCCACCACCAGGCCCACAACAAAGATCAACGCAAAGAGAGTAACCCGATTGAGGGTATAGCCGAACATGTAATAAACAAAGAATGTGAGGGCGAATGTCACGGGCAATGCAACAAACACTACTAGGCCGGCCCTCCAACCCATGGCGATGGTCATGACTATCATTACTGCCAGGATGGCACCAAGGAGGTGTTCAATAAGTGTTTTGACCTTGTCGTAAGCCGTCTCTCCGTAGTTTCGGGTAATGGTCACATTCACATCATTTGGTATGATATAGCCCTTAAGAGAGTCCAGCTTCTTGAGTATTCGATCCGCGACTACCACCGAATCACTACCCTTTCTTTTGGCTATTGATATGGTGGCAGTCTGGAAGTTTTGCAGCGTCTTGGCCTTATTAAACCCGATCATATGGTAGTGCTTTGGCACACCAGGGCCGTCATATACCCTGGCCACGTCCCTTAGGTAAATGGGTTTTCCATTGAACACGCCTACAACTAAGCTCTTTACATCTTCTGCAGTTTTGAAGAAACCACCGGCAGATACGTAAAAATCCCTTCCGCCAGAGGTGATCTCACCGGCGTTAAGGGATTTGTTGGACATAGAAAGGGCCCCGAAGATCCTCATGAGGTCAAGGCCGTATCCCTTCAATTTTTCTATGTTGGGTTCGATTCTTATAATCCTCTTATAACCTCCGATCAGAGCCGTCTCGGAAACATCTTCGAGGGTTTTCAGGCTATTTTCCACTTCCCCTGCTATTCTCCTCAGGGCACATGCATCATAGCTTCTGGACCAGAGGGTGATGGCGATTTGCGGAACGCTGTTTATGGACCTGCTTTTTATGATGGGAGGCATTACTCCATGGGGCATGCGATCCATGTTGTAGTCAATCTTGGTTTTCAGCTTGGTGATACTTTTTTCTTCGTCTTCTCCTACCTTAAAGCGCACTGTAACTAGCCCCACGTCGTTCATGGCTGTGCTGTATACATAATCAACCCCTGGTATCTCCCATAGGAGTTTTTCCAGTTGCGAGGTAACAACCTTTTCCACATCGCGGGAATTTGCCCCGGGGTAAGGAACAAGTATGTCAACCATTGGCACGACAATTTGCGGCTCCTCCTCTTTAGCCGTGAACCATACCGAGACAATCCCTATAAAAAGAGCTGCTATGATGAGCAAAGGAGTTACCTTGGAATCGAGGAAGGCCCTTGCCATTGCACCGGCAATGTTGGCCTCTATGGGCTTGCCCTGTTCAGAGTGTTTAGCGCTTCCGCGTTTGTTCCAGTTGTCGCTGGGTCTTTGTTCAGCCATTACTCAGCCCTCGAGTAGATCACCGGTTTTTAACATTTCCGCATGTTCTATCACAATCTTTTCTCCGGGCCTCAACCCGCTCAAAATTTCCAGCTTGTCCCCAAATATCCTTCCTACCTTGACGATCCTCATCTCTGCCTTACCGTCTTTTGCAACGAAGACTACCGGAAGTTGTCCTCTTTCAAGCACCGCTTTTGCCGGAGCGAGCAATATATGTTCCGCCTTCTCAGGCAGGTAGACATTGGCATACATGCCAGGGACTATATCGGAGTCCCCAGACAACTTTATCTTGAAGCTTCTCGTAGCAGGATCAATATTCGGATCAACTTCCAGTATCTTGGCTGTAAAGCGCTTGCCCATGGCCACAACTTCTATTGTTACTTCCTGGCCCAGGCGTGCCCGTCTGATGACACTAGCATTTACATGGGCATGTACAACGTTTTGCAAAGAACCTAACTTCAGCACGGGCTGGCCGGGTGCTGCCAGGTTTCCAATGTCCATTAGCTTTTGTAATACGATTCCATCAAAGGGCGCCCTTAAATTCGTATAACCAAGATATGCTTCCACCTCATCCAGCATCGCCTGTGCCTGTTGCCTCTTTATTTTGACTTGAGTAAGCTTTTCACGGGCCAGTTTCACATTCTGCTCTGCAATCTTTTTTTCCTCTAATGCCGCTTTATATTTTGCTTCAACCTCGTCGAATTCCTGCCTTGTAATGCTCTCGGTCTGAAGCAGGTTCTTGAATCGCGCGTATGTCTTCTGGGCCAGAGTGAATTGCGCGAGGGCTTGCTTGAGCCCAGCCTTTGCCATTTGAAGTCCCAAGGCGGCCTGCTTTTCCCCGTTGAGGGCCTCTCTTACGGCACTCTGAGCGAAATTCTTTTTGGCGATCAGCTCCTTGCTTTTCAGTTTTACAAGCACCGAGCCTTTCTTGAAGGTATCTCCTGGTTGCACTAGGAGTGCTTCGATGTAGCCTACTACTTTGGGTGTGAGAAAGGCGGTGTCGGCGCTTGCCACTGTCCCTGGAAAACTTCTAACAATGGGTACGCTCACCTTTTGCAATTCCTGCGTGGTAACCAGTATCTTTTTTGGCTCTGAGAACTCCGGTGCCTCTTCCTCTGTCTTGCTTGAGCAGGCAAATGTCACCATAACCAAGAAGACAGCAAATATATTTAAGAGCCTCATCTTTCCCTCCTGTATTCGGCGCACATTCACCGACCGCCGTACCTTGGTGTACGTAATGTTAATAGCGCTTGTTCATTTGTAAAGACCGACTATTGATTTGAATTCATTTCCACAAAGCCTTCTTGACTTCCCTATCAACAATGCCAGAAGCAAATGCAAGGCGGATCAATGCCACTCGGTAGTCATGGATGGCACGGAAATAGTTTGTTTTGCTTTGCTGGAGAGCTGTCTCTGCCCCCAGTAATTGTACGACAGTGAAAAGCCCATTTTCATAACGGTTCCTTACTATCCTGAGGGCCTCTGTGGCTTGGGCAATGGCGCTTTTGGCGACGCTTATTTGTTGCCATGCGCTTTGGGCCGAAAAATAGGCGTGTCTGACCTCAACCTCGATGCCAAGCTTCATTTGTTCAATACGTGCGCGAACACTCCTCAAGTTGGCTAATGTTTCGCTGACCCTGGATCGTTTCTGGAATCCATCAAAGATACTGAATTGGACAACTGCGCCTAAGGTATAATTAGTGGCACTGTCGTCCAATTCTTCAGAGTTTATCTCATAATTCCCCGAAAGATATACGCCTGGATAATATGCGAGCTTAGCCTTTTTGACTTCCTTTTTTGCAATTTTTTCTCTGATTCTCATGGCCTCCAGATCAGGCCTTTCTGAAAAGGCCAGGGATATCCAGTGTTCCAAGGGCTCACGAGCTGAACTTCCGGGGGTCAAGGGCGTTGTTAAGTTAAAGGCCACGCCCGTATCTTCACCCATGGATGCCAAAAGCGCGGCGCGCGCTACTTTTATGTCAGCAAGGGTCTGCAGGCGTTGTCTTTCAAGGTCTGCGACCCTGACCTTGGCCCGCAATAGGTCACTTTTTACTGCCAGGCCATTTCGGAACATGTCTTGGATCATGCGAAAATTTGCTCTGGCTGTCTTCAACGCTTCTTCCACTACATGGAGGTACTCATTAGCAAGCAGTAGATCCAGGTAGGCGGATGTGACTTGGGTGATCACCTGCTGGCGTATGCGTTTCAGCCTCATGGCCGACTCTTTTTCGCCAAGTGTTGCCTGCTCTAATCCCACTCTTGTTTGCCCATGATTATATACCGGGTAGATAATTGAAAATGTGGCACCAAAATTGTTAATGGGGTCAGGATCATTTAACCTTTTGGGGTCAAAGTCAGAAAACTCTATGTTTTCCTGGTTTAACTTGGTGCCAAAACTCCACATTGGATTGGTCGTTCTTCTAAAAGAGCCACTGACATCTAAACGGGGGTATAGTCCGGAACGGGCCTGTGCGGTGCGTGCGGCGGATGCGGCCACCCCGAGCCGGCCTGCCTTAATAAGGGGATTCTTTTTTAATGCAGTTTCAATGGCATGGGAAAGGGAAAGAGGGATTGTCTTGCCTGGACCCTGGTGTGTGATCTTTTGAGCGAAAGAAGCGCTACTTAGATAGCCGCCAACCAGAAGAACACTAAGGTTGAACGCAATGAAAAATAACCAGCGGGGATTCTTAACTCTCATGGGAGCCCTCCTTTTTTATGGTCTTTGGCACTATTATTTCAAAGACGAATATAAGGCCTTACTAGAAAAGAACAAATGCAATTTCCCCAAAAAGGGATCGGCCACCCAAGGGGGACCCGAGGTGGCCGATCTGCGTGGTTGGGGGTACTTAGCAAAAGGAGGCGCTGCCAAGTTACTACTTAGCAATAGCAATCGCCGTGCCAAAAGTTCATGCCCCCACATTCTTACTCAAGTTGATACCATATCGTTTCATCCTGTTCCAGATGGTAACCCGCGATACCCCGAGTATCCTCGCCGCCTCAGATTGGTTTCCCTTGGCCTGCTTAAGTGCCTTGATAAGTTCCTGTTTTTTCAGTTTATCCTTGTTTAGACTGAACATCTTGTCGCTTTTCCTTTTAGGTATTTCACCGTTGTAGATATGGGGTGGGAAGTGATAAGGCTGGATCAGGTTTTCCTGGCATGCCACAAATGCATACTCAAAAGCACTCTTTAATTCTCTCACGTTCCCAGGCCAGGGGTAATTGATAAGCAATAACATGGCTTCCTTAGTAATTCCGGTTATTTCTCTTCCTGTCTTTAGCCTTATGTGATTGAAAAAGGCCTCGGCCAGAATGGGGATATCTTCACGCCTTTCCCTCAGCGGTGGGAGATGAATGGGGATCACGTTGATTCTAAAAAAGAGGTCTTGCCTGAAAGCCCCTTTGCTTACAAGATCTTGTAAGTCTCTATTGGTAGCGGTTATAATTCGTACATCTACTGGTATAGGGCGATTGTCTCCCACTCTTTCGATTACCTTTTCCTCTAATACCCTGAGGAGCTTGACTTGGGTCGAAAGGGGTAAGTCGCCGATTTCATCAAGAAAAATGTCTCCACCGCTTGCGGCCTCGAAACGGCCCTGGCGGCTACGGTATGCTCCGGTAAATGCACCCTTTACGTGCCCGAAAAGCTCACTTTCCAGCAGGGATTCGTTCAACGCGGCACAGTTGACCTTTACGTACGGCTTGTCCTTTCTGGGTCCGATCTCGTGTATTGCACGGGCTACAAGCTCCTTGCCTGAACCGCTCTCACCCAGGATGAGCACCGGGGCGTCAGACTGGGCGGCATTTTCAATAAGATCAAACACTTTTCTCATTTGAGCTGAAGCGCCTAATATTCCATGAAACCCGTCCTCGGCCCTCAGTTCTCGCTTGTAGGCCTCTATTTGGAAGTCTTTTACTACCAATTCGGTTATGTCAGTAATGGTTTCAACTGCGCCTATGACCTTTCCATCATTGTCCTTCAGCAAGGCCGCGTTCTTAATTACATGAACGAAAGAACCATCCTTGCGTTGGACAACGCATTTCCTCATGTTTACACTACCAGTCCTGAACAACCGGCACCAGTGATCAGTGGTAGTATCCCTCGCTATTTCGCATAGATCGCAGTTCAAGATGGTACAAGGGCTACCGACCAGCTCGCTGTTATCATAACCAACAATTTTTTCCAGGGCGCTGTTTACCGAGACTATGGTCCCCTTTTTGTCCACAATCATGATGCCGTCCTGGATAGTTTCCACAACTGTTTCCCAATAGGTGTTTAAATTCTGTTTAAACATTTGCTCCTCTCCCGTTAAGATTTAACACAAGTTAAAAATATCATATTAACATGTCAATGGCAACCATGGATTTTCGGGTATCTGCTCTCATTTCTCATGCCCTGTATTTATTGGCCTCTCGTGGCGTTTTAAACAATCACCAGGCAAAAAAACATTGTGGCATGGCAATTGCTGAACAAGGGGGCAGAAAATGTAGTGGTGAGGATTCTTCTTGTTGAAAACAGAACCTGATGAAGTCTTGGACTTGAGAAACTTTTTGGGCCCCGTGGCCTTGTTGAAGGTCACAAACGTTTTCAGAGAACTGTTACCAAACCAGGTCCTGGAAATAGTAGTAGGGGACCTTGATATGAAAAACGATCTCTTTAAGGTGCTCAAGGCATTTTCCTATGAAATCATCGATGTGGACGAACATGAAACATTTTGCAGAATTTGGCTCAAGAAACATGAAAAGAACCCATGAGCCTTGGCGCGAAAACACGAATGGGAACAAGCGGAGATTGCTGGTTGAGATAATGTTGTTTTCCGGCAATCACCGACCATACCAACAAAGGACAGAGTAAGGAGGAGAAAAATGGCGGAATTAGATCTTAGCAACATTGAGGTGGCAAGTACAGTGGACGCTCGAGGGAGCGCATGTCCCGGCCCTCTTCTGGAGGCCAAAAAGGGAATAGGGAAGGTAAAAATTGGTGAAGTTCTTGAAGTTCTGTCGGGCGATCCGGGCACAAGGAACGATATACCGGCCTGGGCTAACAAGGTCGGGCATGAGTTTCTGGGTGTGGTAGAGGCTGACGGATACGACAGACTTTTCGTTCGAAGGAAAAAGTAGGCGGTAAGAAAAATGGGTTCTCAGGGTGAAAACGGAAAGATTTTGGTGCTAGCCACCGAGCACTGTGCATACCCTGGTGCCAATTCGGTGGGCCAGGCCCACAGTACATACCCGGCCAATACCTATATCTTGCGAGTGCCAGCCCCGGTGATGTTCCCAGAAAAGTTTTACCTGGATTGCTTCAGGAAAGGAATCAGCGGGATCATAATAATGTCGTGCGGGGCTGAGTGCCCGTATGAGGGGGCCTATACCGCACTGGCCAAGAGGGTGGACAAGGTCTACGAGATGATGAAGGCCGAGGGGCTGGATATTCGTAGGCTCAGGCTTACGGCAATATGTACGGTTTGCAACCGCGCATTTCTCAAAGAGGTCAATGAGATGAATGAGTTGGTCAAGGAGCTTGGCCCACCCCAATTCAATGCCTAGTCATTGAGGGCCGGCCGGTTCCTTGCTCCTGTGATATGAGGACCTGGCTGGCCCTTCACGTGTACTGGGTAAGATGAGGGCACCGCCAGAAAATCAAATCGTGAGGGTGTCGAGATACTGGAGGAGTGATGAGTAGCAATGAGACGCTAACATTCGATGTGGTAGTAGTAGGAGGAGGTATCGGGGGGCTCCAGGCCGCCTTAGACCTAGCTGACCAAGATTTCAAGGTGGTGATAATAGAAAGGGATGCCTCCATTGGAGGAAAGATGATTCGCCTTTCCAAGGTCTTTCCTACGTTGGACTGTGCCAGTTGTATCACCACACCCAAGATGGCAGCTGCAGCCCATCACGATAATATCACCATATACACTTATTGCGAGCTGAATTCCCTGGATCGCGATGGTGACAATGTTGTGGCATCTATAACTCAGAAGCCAAGATACGTGGATCCTGAAAAGTGCATAGGCTGTAGGCAATGTGAATACAACTGTCCTGTTTTGGTGCCGGATGAAGAGCAGGGAGGCTTTTCCGCTAGAAAAGCCATCTACATCCCATTTTCCAATGCGATTCCCCAGATCGCATTGATGGATGTGGAAAACTGTATCCTCTGTGGAAAGTGTGAAAAGGTTTGCCCTACCAACGCGGTAGACTACTTTCAAGAGCCGAAAAGATTCAAAATAGTTGCCAAGGCCGCAGTTTTGGCAACAGGTTTCGAGCTTACGCCTTTGGAGAATAAGACTCAGTACGGTGAGGGCAAGATACCTAACGTGATTACAGCACTCCAGATGGAAAGATTGCTTGCCCCCCATGGTCCGTATCTGAGGGTGCTGCGGCCGTCAGACGGCAAAGAACCCGATTCCATCGCCTTTATCCAGTGCGCAGGATCGCGGGACAAGAGCATGGGTGTCCCTTACTGCTCCAGGGTTTGTTGTATGTACGCAATAAAGCAGGCGATGCTGCTTTCGGGTGCCTTGCCACTTGCAGACATAACCATCTACTTCATGGACATAAGGGCCTTTGGTAAGGGGTATGAGCAGTTCTATCAGAACGCCATGGCCATGGGTATCCAGTTCGTAAAGGCAAAAGTGGCCAGAATCAATCCAGGGCCGGATGGCAGTGTCACTGTACAATATGAAGACCAATATGGAGATGGTGTGACCACAGCAGACCATGATCTGGTGGTTTTGTCCCTGGGGATGGTGCCGGGATGGGACCCTCAGGGGTATTGTGCTGTCTCAAAGGACACAGATGGTTTTATAAGAACCATCCAGCCGAAGATTTCGCCTACCCTGACGGATATGGAAGGGGTTTTTGTAACAGGTGTGGCGGCAGGGCCAAAGGATATTGTTGACACAATTGCAGAGGCGGGTGCTGCTGCTATGGAGGCCTCCAAATATTTGTTTGCCTTGGAGAGTTCCAAGAAGGCGGCTGCATAAAAGGCAGATCCTCATGGAGGAAGTGGAGACTGGATAATGACTGAGGAAAAGAAAGAGACACAAGGAACACAGGAAGAACCCAAGGTGGGTGTTTATGTTTGCCATTGCGGGGGTAATATCTCAGATCATGTGGACGTGGAAGTTGTCAGGCAAGAGGCTGAGAAGATCCCCGGCGTAGTTGTGGCCAAGAGGAACATGTTCATGTGTTCAGACCCGGGCCAGGATTTAATCGCCGAGGATATAAAAAAAGGGATTGTGAACAGGGTCGTAGTCGCCTCATGCGCCCCTAGCCTTCACGAAACCACGTTCAGAGGAACCCTTGCACGCGCCGGGTTGAATCCATACCTGTACGAACATGCCAACATCCGCGAGCAGGTGAGCTGGGTGCACGACGGTGAGCCGGCCACAAAAAAGGCCATCCGTTTGGTCGCTGCAGCAGTGGGTAAGGCCAAAAACCTGGAACCCTTGGAACCCATAAGGGTCGACGCAAGACGCCATGCCGTGGTGATCGGGGGCGGCATAGCAGGCATGAGGGCTGCGAAAGATCTCTCTGATCGCGGCATTGCAGTGGCAGTGATTGAAAAGTCACCGTTTTTGGGTGGACACACTGCTGAGCTCGACACGGTGGCACCCACGGGAGACAGGGCCGAGGATCTGGTTATGGCACTGGCCTCGGATATCCTCAATGATCCTAATATAAGTGTCCATACGTGCTCCGAGGTTATAGGCTTCGAGGGCTATGTGGGCAATTTTACCGTCCAGGTCAAAACGAGTGCGAATATTTCTGAGGACTCCAAGGAGAAACTCCGGCGCATGGAGGCATCAGGGAGGATGCCCGGGACCTTTGTTCCCTTTGTGGGCGTCTTGCCCCATCCTACCCCGGAAAAGGACGAAGAATTCTCATTAAATACCAGCGTAATAGTTCTTGCAACGGGGTTCAGACCGTATGAGCCGCGGAAAGGCGAATACGGCTATGGGGACCATAAAGAGGTGTTAACGCTCCCCCAATTCATTGAGAAGATGGCCTCGGCAGAGGGATCTGGGGAGGTTTTGAAGATTGATGGCAAGGAAATTCGCAGCATTTCAATGATTCATTGCGTTGGAAGCCGGCAAATACCGGGAATCCATGAGCCGGACGAGGACGGGAACCTTAATGAATACTGCTCCAGGACCTGCTGCTCGGCCACACTGCATGCTGCAAACCTGATCCGAAAGAATTTTCCCAAGACCCGGGTATTCGAGTTCTATCGAGATATCAGGGCGTATGGAAGAGGGCAGGAAGAACTTTACAACGAGGCGGCTGACAACAAGGTGATATTTCTCCGCTTTGAACCGGAGGAACCACCAGAGGTTACCAACGAAGGTGTCCCGAGTGGTTATCCGTTAAAGGTAAAGGTAAAGGATACGCTGACATTTGGTGAAGAGATTGAGGTTCCGTCTGATCTGGTTGTGCTTGCCGTGGGGATGATTCCAAATGATGTGTCGACCCTGGTGGAGATGATGAAGCTTCCTGTTGGAGCCGACAAGTTTCTGCTGGAGGTGCATCCAAAGCTCCGTCCGGTGGAGCTGTCAATAGCAGGAATACTACTGGCTGGTACATGTCAAGCACCTATGGATATCGGGGAGGCCTGCAATGCAGCAGGGGCGGCAGCGGTTAAGGCATCAGCAATGTTGGCCCGTGGCTATGTGGAGCTGGATCCTTTCGTGGCGGAAGTGGATCTCGAAAAATGCAAGGGTACAGGCGCATGTGTGGAGGCGTGCCTGGTCGAGGGTGCTTTGAAGCTGGTTGAAATGGAAATAGATGGTCAGAAGGTCCAGCGGGCACAAGTTGTTCCGGCATTGTGCAAGGGATGCGGTGCCTGTGTGGCAGTGTGCCCTGAAAATGCCATAAATGTGAAGGGCTGGACCCTCAAGCAATATGAGGAAATGGTTGACATGATAGTGCGGGATGAACTTGCTGCGTGAGTAGGAACTTCAAAGGAGTGATGCAAATGGCGCAGGAACAGGATCAAAAGGCACGAAGGGAGGCAATGAAAAAGCTTCGTGCAGAACGTAAGGATAAAATTTCCGCGGCATCGGCCCGAATGAAGGAGCAAAAAAAGGCTATAGAGGCCATCACCAGGGTTCTGAAGGAAGGAGCCAAGACCGTTCCACAAGTATCTGAGGAAACGGGGATCTCCACTTCAGAGGTCTTATGGTACATCGCCGCGTTGAGAAAATATGGACAAGTAACTGAAGGGGAACAGGACGGCAGTTATTTTCTATACGAACTTGTCCAGAAGGCGCAGGGGGCTGAGAGCTCCGAGGCAGAGGAATAAGGAGGTCTAAAAGAATGGCTGTTGTTGATCCGGCGTTTGCTGAAGAACTAGAGCAGTTTGGCGTTGAGACGGCGGTGGATTGCTTTAATTGTGGTACATGTGCCGCCATATGCCCTCTCATATATGAGCATTTTCCACGAAAGATGGTGCGGTACATTCAATTGGGGACAAAGGATCGCATCTTGGAGAATCCCGAGGAGCTGTGGAAGTGTCTGCATTGCGGACTTTGCACCAAGACCTGCCCAAGAGAAGCGGATCCTGGAGAGGTAATCCTGGGCCTGAAACGATATGTAGTTGCCAACTGGAGGAGGTCCTGAAATGTTTAGCCCTAAGGACATAATAGAAGCCCTCGCAGCTAATGTGAGAAAGACGAGAAGCCCCTTTGGTATACCCAAATTCATGGTCAATAAGTGGTGGAAGAAGATGTCTCTTCGATGGGAGGGTGAATATCTACTATTTACTGGCCTAATGTATCAATTCATGCCGTATATTGAAAGGACCACCCATTACCTGGAGGGATTTGAAGATACCAAGATGGCGAGTCTGTTGAGGTTCGGAAAATACCAACCCAGGTGGGTTTCAGGCATTGGTCTGGCTATGATGACACCTGGGGAGGGCAAAAAGAAAAGCGATGAAATACTCCAGACCATTGCTGGGCTCCTAATGAAATCCGGTGTTGATTTTTATTATAAGTCCAAGCTGGATGAATACAGCGGGATCCTTCTCTACGATATGGGGGACCAGGAGAATTTTGAAAAACATGCCCGTTATGTTGCCGAAAAATTGAACCGTGCGGCCGTGAAAAAGATAATAACGGTGGATCCTCATACGACCTATGCCCTCAAGGTACTGTACCCCAAGTATATTGGTGTGAGCTTTGAAGTGAAGACCTATTTTGAAATGCTGGACTTCCGCTCCGGAAACGGCGGGCCCGAACAGGTCACCCTACATGATCCGTGTTTCTATGGGAGATATCTTGAGCTTTCAGATGTGCCCAGAAAAGTGCTCAGGACTCTGGGTGTTGAATGCGTGGAGGTCCGCAACCGCGGCCCCTTTACAAATTGCTGTGGTGGTCCCGCAGAATCGTTGTCCCCCAAGCTTTCAAAGGAGGTCTTGGGCCGGAGAATGGAGGAACTGGAAACAACGGGAAAACCACTAGTAGCCATGTGTCCCATATGCCTCGGCAACCTGAGAAAAGCCAATCCGGAGGTTCAAGATCTTTCCGCGGTTATAGCAAGGCACGTCGGACAGGATTAATGGGGTCGTTGGGTATCCCAGTCATTCAGTGATTCCAGAAGCAGTTAAGGAGAGGAAACAAGTCATGGAAGAAAAGAAGGAGAAGGTGTTTTATATTGCGACCCATGCAGGTGAGGACCCTGAGAGAGCATCAGTACCGTTTACCCTTGGAAAGGCTGCCCTGGCCATGGATATTGAGGCCACGATCTTTCTTCATGGAAGTGGGGTGTGGTTGGCCACCAAGGGATATGCGGAGCACGTGAGAGCCGAGCCCTTTGAACCCATAAATAAGCTTATGGAAGATTTTGTTGAGCTGGGCGGAAAATTGTTGGTGTGCGTTCCCTGTCTTCAGGCAAGGAATATCGATGAATCCGATCTGGTGGAAGGGGCCGAACTTGCGGCTGCTGGGAAGGTTACTGAGGAGATGTTTACAGCTCAAGTTCATCTTGTCTTTTAATTCATTATAGCAGGTGGGCGCCTGTTAGCGCAGGCGATCGACAATTAAAGGTAAAGGAGGGAAAAGAAATTATGGCTGTAGAAAAAGAAGAGAAGGTGGTTTACGTTGCAACCCATGCTGGAGAGGACCCAGAGCGGGCAAGTCTGCCCTTCATTTTGGGCAATGCTGCCCTTGCCATGGATATGAAGGCCGTAGTGGCTCTTCAGGCCAATGGAGTTTATCTGGCAAAAAAGGGGTATGTGGACAACGTGTTTACGCATGCACATCCACCTCTAAAGGAGTTGGTGCAGTCCTTTTTGGAACTGGGCGGGAAGATTTTGGTCTGTGCTCCTTGTATTGAGGAGCGCCAAATTTCAGCAGATGAATTGATAGAGGGAGCGCAGGTAATGGCTGGCGCCACTTTAACAAGTGAGCTCATGTCAGCCAGCATAATGCTTACTTACTGATATGTCGCATTCGGCGGCATTCATGCGGAGAATCTGGGAAAGAATTATCGGAACATCGGGTTCTCCGCATAGACACGCAAAAACAACAGGGGGCTAAAATGGAAAGTGAGATTAGTTCGCCTAAGAGGATCTCAGACCTGGTTGCGCTTAAGCAAGAAGGTGCGCGGATAACGTGTATCCCGATATTCGAGGTCATACCCGTGGACTTTTTGCACAGAGACAATCCCTATCAAGCGCATGTGTTTCTCTGTAGATTCGAGGGCGAGGTCGATGGCCAGAAATATTCATTTAGAAAGTGTTATGCACGTGGTTGCCCGAACAATCTGTGTCCCCATGTTTCCCAGGCCGTCATGATTGCCAATAGGTATTTGCAGAGAGATTACCGCGAGTTGAAGAATGCAGGAATTGAGGTTGAAGAGAAGTTGTTCACCCTTGAAGATATGCTTGTCAAGTTTGAGGGGTACAAAGAGGAACATGATCCTACTTTAACCATTGATGATTATATCAACATGGCAAAGGAAGGTACAGAAGTTGAAGTTTCTATTGAGGTGGAATACGTACCTGCAGTGGAGCATTTTGCCAATTATAAGAACTCTCAGACCTTTCTTACCGTGGATTTCACAGTGGAGGCCCTGGGCAGAAGGCATAATTTCCAGCGCTGTTTCGCGTGCTACCAAACAGACAAGGAAAAGGAAGAAAAGGACCAGCAAGTAAGGGTGGCCAATGCCAGGTTAGAGGAGCTTTACAAAAGATTCGATGATGCTGGCGTCAAGTATGTGAAGAAGTTTTTTTCCTGAAGTTTTTGAGAAGGGAGTTTTTACGGTTGTTTTCCAGCAGCATAACACATATTTAAGGGGTGGGCATATGTATGCACTAATATATGACGAACATGACCCCAATAAGCGGCTAAAGAAGGTGATCTCAGTTCACCGGACCAGAGAGGCGGCGGAAAGGGCGCTTCAAAAGCGCCAGAAAAGTCTAAAGCGCCGGGTTTGGGAGTGTGAGACCCGTATCGTATGGGTGAAAGGAAAGGTCAAGGCAGGTGATTACATTCTGCCGGATTCGTTTTCCACGTGGAGACCCGGGGAGAAAATCCCTGAAGGGGAGCTTTACCCTGACGGTGATTGAGATTTACCGGGCGGCATTGCAAGCTACTGTTTGAAACCTTTAAGACCAATTTCCCTGTTGAATGATACCGCCAACGAACTTGGATTAACTCCAGCTTACCGGGACACTACCTGACAGAAAATGTTCGAAGGAAATTGCGGATTGGGTCACGCACTGTCCATCATTATTTCCTGAGCTACTAGAGAACCCCAGATTCAAAAACTCAAATTAGTCCCATAAGAGGTCTGACCCTGTGGACACGACATTATCATCTGAGCGTTTTGAAGCAGTGCTCCAGAGTCTCAGCGAGGGGGTCATGACAGTTGACTCCAACTGGCGCATAACGTGCTTCAATAACGCGGCGGAAAGGATACTGGGTGTGCCTAGGTCTGAGGCCCTGGGGAAGCATTGCTATGAGGTTTTGAAGGCAAATACTTGCAGGGGTGCGTGCCCGTTGCGGTACACCATTGAAAAAGGGGTACCGGTCATGGAGCTGACAGTATATTTTACCAACAGCCAGGGCATTAAGGTCCCCGTGAGTATATCAACGGCTGTCTTTAGAGACAGGGAAGGAAAGGTCATAGGAGGGGTGGAGACCTTCAGGGATCTTCGGGAGGTGGAGTGGTTTCGAAAGGAGGTGGAGAAGAGCTACACATTTGAGGATATCATTAGCAAGAGCCCGAAGATAAAAAAGATCCTGGATATACTTCCTACAATAGCAGACAGCGATAGCACGGTCTTGATTACAGGGGAAAGCGGGACAGGCAAGGAGCTGTTTGCAAGGGCCATACACAATCTGAGCAGAAGGCGAAACAAGCCCTTTGTGGCTGTGAATTGTGGCGGTTTTCCCGATACACTTATTGAATCAGAACTCTTCGGCTATGAGGCTGGAGCCTTTACCGGGGCAACAAAGGCAAAGCCAGGAAGGTTTGCGCTGGCAAAAGGCGGAACACTTTTTCTTGACGAAATCGGAGACCTCCCTCCCCTTTTGCAGGTAAAATTGCTGCGGGTTCTTCAAGAAAGGACCTATGAGCCCCTCGGCAGCGTAAAAACCGAAAAGGCGGATGTCCGGATAGTCAGTGCAACCCATCACAATCTGGAAGACATGGTAAAAGAAGGTCGGTTCCGGGAAGACCTTTATTTTAGAATCAATGTTATCAAACTTCACATACCACCGCTTCGTGAAAGAAAGGAAGATGTCCCTCTTCTCATCAATTATTTTATCAATCGGTTTTCCACGCTCCAAGGTAAGAGTATCAGCGGGATTTCCTCAGACGCCCTGTCCCTCTTGATGAACTATTCTTACCCAGGGAATGTCAGAGAGCTTGAAAATATTATAGAGCATGGGTGTGTGCTGTGTCCCGGGGGATTGATCAGGTTGGAGCACTTACCCGAGTGGCTTTACCCGGGTCAGGCAAAGGAAAAGATGAGCACAGGTTTGAAGGAAATGGAAAAAGAACTCATCTTGTCCGCCTTGCGAAAACACAATTGGAACAGGCTTGCAGCCGCCAAGGAACTAGGTATCCATAAGACAACGCTGTTCAGGAAGATAAAAAAACTCGATATCAAGGTGCCTGATAGGGACGGTCGCCGCAGGAAATAGGAAATCCCCCCTCACCCAGGTGGTCGTAGTACTGTCTCAAACGGCTCTTTGACCTGGCCTGGCTTGCTTATAGAGTCGGAGCAGAGATTAAAGTAAGGAGGAAAAGATGGCCAAACAAAAGATTCTCGTGCCTTACGATTTGCGGCATTGCGAGAAAAGGGTCTTGGATTTTCTCATCAACAGCTTCAGTTCATCAAGGGATATAGCGCTTACACTTTTTCATTGCTATGCGCCTCTTCCGGAGATTGACACGGACTCCAGTGCCGTTCTGGGCAGGCTGCAGGATACAATGAGATCCCTGAAGGAAGAGCTCAGAAAGAAAGAGTCGGGGTTGAAATGGGCGAGGACATACCTTTTGAAAAGCGGGTTTTCCAATGAGCAGGTTGACTATATTTTCAAGCCCCTGGAAAAGGACATATCATATGAGATAATCGAGGTGGTCCAGAGCAAGGGCTATGATATGATCGTTCTTTGTCGAAGCCCGGGAAGGATTGCGAGACTCCTGGGCCGAAGCGTATCATACAAGCTTCTTTCCACACTCAAGGACGTTGCAGTTTGCATAATTCTATGAGATCGAACTGAAAGGTACTGACCTCGGCCAGGCTGCAAAAATTTCAAGTTCTCGAAAGGAGGCTCCAAATGAGCTCAAAAAGCAGGATAAATTTGGATGTGTTCAAGGTGGTCTGTAGGGCTGTCTCCAGGTCTGACAGTCTCATTACCATGGCCAACCACGTAACACAGCTACTAGTGGCGGCATTGCAGATAAAGGGGTGCACGATTTTTGTGTTAAACCCAGAGACAAAAGAGTTGGAGGTGCTGGCCAGTTTTGGGCTGAGCCACGAATATCTTAATAAGGGGCCGGTAATGGCAGATAAGGGGATTTGTGCCATGCTGGCCGGCAAGGCCATTGTTGTGAGTGACACCACTAAAGACAAGCGGCTGCAATACCCGGAACAGGCCAAGAAGGAAGGAATCAGATCCATTGTTTCCATCTGCATCCCATTTTACAACAAGATAATCGGCGGCTTGAGGCTTTATCATCACAGGAAGTGGGAAATATCTGAAAGGGATTTGGATTACCTTTCTATTTTGGCTGAGCACCTAGGTCTAGCAATGATGTTCGAGCAGACCCTGTCCACAATACGAACCATAAACTCTGCCATTACAGATCTTCCGGAAGAGTTGTTTCCTCTGTTGACCTAGAGGCCTGTGCCCGGCCTTGGTTTTGCATTCGGCAGCTGGTGACCCAAGGCGGGGAAAGAGTAGCAAGAGTAGCGATGCGCGTAGTTGCAGGATTGCTACCCTAGAGGGTCCGCGGGTTTTTTAGATTTTATAACTTACTGAAATAACAATAATAATTTATCTCATAGTTGCCCGCTCCCGTTGGCACACCTTGTGCTATTAGTAAAAGTCAAAGGGGTTAGTACCAAACCCGCAAACAAAAGATACATCAAAAAAGGGAGGTGTTATTATGAAAGAAGACACAAGAGAATGGGCTACCACTGATACTCACAGGCCTGCAAGACCACTAAAGTATTTTGTAGACAAGAATGGCTTTGGCTGGCTGTGCGACAAGGACATTGATCCTACAAAGGATCTTCGTGAGCAAGGCTGCTGGCGTTGCGACGAGATGGCCTTTCCGGATGGTGGCAGGTAATGCAACTGGTATTCGTCCTGGGGTTAGGAGTTGAACCTGGCCCCAGGATGAAATCGCCAAGGAGGCAGAGGCATGGGGTCATTAGATCCAACATGGCGTTACAATGTATCTATTAAAGCCGTGGCAGAGAAATGCGCATACCTGACCAGGAATGGTGAGTACGAAAAGGCGCTGGAGCTGCTGAACGAGGCGCTTTTGATGGGAGAAGCAAATGCCTATCTATACAGATTACGGGCCTTTGTTTATGGGCAGATGCGGGAATATGATCAGGCTGAAAGAGACCTTAGCAAGGCCATAGAATTGGATCATTTCTCTCCTGACTCCTTTTACGAAAGGGGCCAGGTGAGGATGTTCATGGGGCTGATTGAGGAGGCTATAGAAGACTACGGGGAGGCAATCAGGCTGAAACCTGATTTTGCCCGCGCATTTTCTGCAAGGGCTGGGTTGTATACAAGGCGAGGGGAATTTTGGAAGGCCCTCGATGATATCAATGCTGCGCTGGCACTGGACCCTGATAATCCCGACTACCTTCACAATCGAGCTGTTGTTCTTACGGGGCTGAAGCGCTATGGCTCGGCCATTGAGGATTACATGAAGGTAATTCGTCTGAGGCCTAATAGTGCAGGTACGTACAATAACCTCGCCTGGATTTATTCCACTGCTGATAATCCTGCTTATAGGGACTGTCGCAAGGCGATCAAGTACGCTAAAAAGGCCCTTGAAATGGCAAAAAACCCCGCGTGGATGGATACATTGGCTTCAGCCTACGCGGAATGTGGGCAATTTGATCAGGCAGCAAGAATTGAATCAGAGGCATACCGGCTTTCAAACCCTCCGAACCAATTGTTTCGACAGAGGCTGCAAGCTTATCAAAAACATTTAATCAATGCAGGTGAAGTTAACGGCTGAGCCTGCAAAAAGGAAGGGAGGGATGAGCATGTACAAGAAGATACTATTTCCAACGTGTCTTACCGAGTTTTGTGCTCATGTATTCGATTTTGCGCTTAGAACCGCTATCGAGGAAAAGGCGAAGTTGTGGATTTACTATGGCTTAGGACGTGTCCCTTACGGGGAAAGTGAAGTAATGGAAGAGATCAAAAAGGCTGAAAAGCAGGTTGCTGAAGAGTATGCCGAGAAGATGAAGGCAAAGGGCTTCACGGATTACGCCATAAATGTGAGCGATGGAGACGTTGTGAGCGAGATAGTGAAGCTGGCTCGCAATGCAGCGATCGACGTGATCATCATGGGAACCGGTACCAAGCCCCCAATCCCGACCGGTGAGGCGGCAAGGGTGGGGCCCCTGGGAGAGACGACTGCTCAAACATTGCTTTGGGCGCCTTGCCCTGTTTTGGTGGTGCCGCCTGCCCTGGTCCCAGGACTGGCGAGATAGACGGGGAAAACCCACGGAGGAGGTGAAAAACAATGAAGATACTCTGGCCGAATGATCTATCAAAATGTTCAGAGGGTGCCATTCCCTATGTCAAATCCTTCGCCCAGCACTATGACGCCGAGGTGCACGTACTATATGTTATGGAAGACCTGGCGCGGCACGAGTCCTGGTATGGTGACTTTGAGCGCAGTACAATTGAGAAGTTGAGAAAATGGGAAGAGAAGAAGGCTAGGGAAAGGCAAGAGCAGCTATGCCAGAAATACTTCGAGGACTGCAAGAAGTTTGAAAAACACATTCGAGTTGGTGATCCTGCTCAGGAGATATTGAAGTTCATCGAGTCCGAGAAGGTGGATGCTGTTGTAATGTGCAGAAAAGGGGAAGCAGGCATGTTTAAGATGGGAAGTGTGGCAGAGAGAGTAGTGAGAAACGCACCAGTGCCGGTTGTCACTGTTCCCAGCATGAACGGCAGCAAGTAAGTGCGGGCAGCTGGTCTCACATAGGGGGAAAGAGGAGGTGCCTGCCTAGTTATCCTTCCCAGGGGGTCCGAGGGCTTTCTTCTGTTGCAAGTTAGGGCCCTGTTCCGTTACAATACACGTTCAAGAAAAGTATTCAGCTATGGTAGCGACCTCTTTGTTGCGTGAGGTTACCGCCAAGGTAAGAGTTTCTTGCTTTGTGCCGACGCAAGTTTCCACCAGCTGAAAGGGAGTTTATGGACCCTGTCGCCAGACGACTAAAAGAATCCGAACAAAAGATAAGGATACTGTTTGAGATTACACGGGTCGTGTCTTCATTCTTGTATCTCCAGGATGTCCTTGATGCGATCGTTGACCTTTTGATGAACGAGTTTAAGCTAGACGCCTGCTCCATTCGTTTGCTGGACGGAGACGGCACCCTCAGAATTAAGAGCCATAGGGGCTTGAGCCAAGCCTTCATAGAGCACGCAACCAGAAAGCCAACTATAGACTGCTATTCAGGGGAATGTTTTCTGACTGGAAAGATATTGATAATTAACGATGCAGATCAGGTAGACAAACCAATCTCCACAAACCGGATTGTTTGCGAAAACATTAGATCATTTGCAGTCGCTCCAATACGTGTAGAAGGGGAAACTATAGGAGTCCTAGTTACATCCTCAAAGAAAAAGAACTACTTCCATGAAAGATTTAACGATGTAATCTACATCGTTGCCAATCAAATCGGCATGGCAATCCGCCTTTCACAGTTGTATGAGGAGATATCCAATTTAAATAAAGAACTGGAAGAAAAGGTCAGGGAAAGAACAGCCGAACTGGAGAGAAAGACCAGGCAATTGATTGAGGCTGAAAAACTGGCCGCCCTTGGAAAGATGTCCCAGAGAGTGGCGCACGAGCTAAGGAATTCCCTGACCGTAATCGGGGGGTTCGCGCGAAGGCTTAATGAAAAGACCGATAGCAAAGACCCAGCAAAGGAGTATCTCCAAATCATTGTTGATGAGGTGAAGGCTCTGGAGGAAAAGGTCTCTGAAATTATAAAAGTGGGGGTTCCAGCCGAGGAGGCCGTGTAGTGCCGTGTCGGAAATCGCGAGAGGTCTGTTATGGGCCAGCAGCAACAACCTAGGGGCAGAGCGCTAAAGAAAAAGTTGCGAGAGCTGTTACAGTATGGAAGTTTTGAGGAAACAATAGGTGAAATTCTTTCTTATCCTTTGCGCCTGGCAATTAACCCGCTTTTCGGATTTCTGCTCAGCACTGATTCCTTGCTAAGGTGGAGAGCGATACGGGCCATGGCTAGGGTTGTGGATCGGATCGCCCAAGAAGAGATGGAATCAGCAAGGATTATTATAAGGCGCCTCATGTGGCAGCTTAACGATGAGTCGGGTGGAATCGGGTGGGGGTGCCCTGAGGCAATAGGGGAAATCTTGGCAGTCAATAGAAACCTGGCAGAAGAGTTTGCATCTTTGCTTATTTCCTATATACGGGAGGACGGCAACTTCCTTGAGCATGAACCCCTCCAGGCGGGAGCCGTGTGGGCGGCGGGGCGGCTGGCCCAGGCGTGGCCTGACCTAGCAAAGGATGCGGAGTCGCACCTGTTGGCTTTCTTGAATTCTCCCGTGCCTGAAATAAGGGCCAATACTGTTTGGGCCCTGGGATATGTGGGTACCGAAGATTTAAAAGACCAGCTCTTGCCTTTTACCCGAGACAGCAGCATAGTAGAGTTATACCGGGATGACCAAATTAGGCCAACAAGCGTTGGTCAGCTTGCTAGAGAGGCCCTGGTCCGCATTTGTAGTCCCAGGGCCCCTTATAACGAGATTGGTGGAGGTCAGCAGAAGGGCAAAATAATCCCTTAGAGGCTTTTGTTAAGCCGCGGGAACAGATTCCCTTGCATGGGATAATTCCTCTGCCCCATGGACTTCAGGTGCAGAATCACCCTCTTTTGCCAAGTATTCTTCCTCCCATATACGATCTGCTAGACGTGCCCATCTTTCTGCATAGGCATCCATCTGGTCTTTCTTGACTGTATAGATTTCCTCTGCCCCTGGATGGGTAAATCTAGCCTGACAGACCTGGATCACCTCCCGCATGACGTGAGGGTTGTCTATAATCATACACGGTCGCAAATGATTCGGATTATGTGGTTGCCGTGAGCGTATATGACGAAATAGATGACTATTAAGTGCTTCCTTCAAGGATTTCTCATGGATGTTGTCAACCGCGATATGGGTGTAAACGCAAGGTTCAACATCCCCTTTTGCATTAACATGAAAATAGCGCCTGCCGCCCGCAATACACCCTTCCACGTAAGGTCCATCGTTCCAGAAGTCCAGCACAAACATGGGCCTTGTGTTCCGAATCATGTTTACCTGCCTTCTAAGGTGGTCCCTTTGTTTAGGCGTGACCATCAGCGAAAAATCAGCTTTTCCGTTTACTGGTATATATAGGAAGTACATCTGCGCAAAGGAGCCCAGGGAAATCATCTTGTCTATAAACTTAAGGGACGAAACGGTGTAGACGTTATGTCTGGTTACTGTTGCAGAGGTGCCTATGATCACCCTGGCGTCATTAAGGTACTCAAAGGCCTTCATGATGCGCTTGTAAACACCCTTGCCCCTCCAGGCATCTGTTTCTTTTTCACCTCCCTCAATGCTGATAACCACGGCGGTGTTTCCCACCTCCGCAAATCGCTGGGCCTTTTCTCGGGTCATCAGTGTCCCATTCGTGTAGACCTGGAAAAAGATGTTCGGATGCCTTTCCAGTAGCGTAAAGAGATGGGGATAAACAAGGGGTTCGCCGCCGAGAATAGTAACGAAATGTATTCCGAGTTCATCGCACTCGTTTAACAACCGATCGGCGACCTCCAGAGAAAGCTGGGGCCTCATACCATAACCCAGGGTATAACATCCCTTGCATCTGAGATTGCAATGCAGCGTTGGACTGAGGATCATGATGAAAGGCGGACGGAAACCCAACTCCTTCTCCCATTTGTCCCGAAGCTTTCCGCCTTCAAACCATGCTCCGTTGAAAAGGGTCTCAAACAATCTCACGCGTCTTTCAGCAGGGAGGTATTCGAGGACCCTGTGAAACAGGGCCTTGGCAGGGTGGCCTGGGGTTTGTAGGAGTCTACGCACCTTGCGAATTCCATTCAGCACCTCTGGATCACTGCTCAACCACTCAGCAAGGTATGTAAGGCGAATGAGGTTTTCGTCTGAGATTTTGGGGAGTAGGCGGATAATGCCCCGGGCAGCCTGCTGTGTACTGTGTTCCTTTAAACTTTTGCCCATGGTCTGACCTCCTTTCCTCCTTTAGGGGTGCAACAGAGGAAATCAATTGGACAACAATTCCTCCAGAATTTCCTTGGCATCACCCCTTTTGTTATCCTCCACGACAACACCCTTGCTCATCAGCCATTCTTTGTAAACCCGGCCTATGCCGCCGCAGATTACCTTTTCGACCCCCAAGTCCACCAACCGGCGCGCAATGTCAAAGGGTGTGTCACCCCCCACGTTCCACTTTGCCTCTTGTTCTATTGATGCATTTTTTATCTCCACCAGGAGTACCTCTGAAGAGGCTCCGAAATGGGGGGCAACCCTATTCTTGAACAATGGAATTGCGATCTTCATTTATCGCCTCCATATGCTCCGGTGTTCTTAGAAGCAAATGTTGTGCCGTATGAGGGAAAGGGGGATGGCCAAATAAACCGTGCTAATTCAATGGGTTATCACTAAAGGGGCGTGATGAAAAAGAAGGTCTGGGGCTTGAAATAGTTTCAAAGTGAAACTGTTTCAAAGAAACGTTTCATGTTTGGCTTGTTTAATCCAGGCCGTATTTCTTGATTTTACGCCATAGGGTGGTCCTGCTTATGCCGAGTTCCCTGGCCGTAGCTATCCTATTGCCCTTGTGCTTTTCAAGGGCTTTTTGAATCTTGCTTGCCTCTTCTATTGCCAATGAACCCTTGGGGGCTTGGGTGACCGGATGCGTGCTGGCCCATTCTCTCACATCAGATGGGAGATGTTCCATCTGTATCACCGGG
>QMLZ01000015.1 GCA_003646995.1 Deltaproteobacteria bacterium
GTTAAAACCTAAGGAAGAGAAAAAGGAGGAGGTAAAAGAAAAACCTGCGGAGGAAGTAAAAGCTGAGGCCAAACCCAGCCCAGAGGAAGAGGCCAAGGCGAAAGCTGAAGCTGAAGCAAAAGCAAAGGCAGAAGCTGAGGCCAGGGCAAAGGCTGAGGCTGAGGCAAAGGCCAAGGCTGAGGAAGAGGCGAGAAAGAAAGCAGAGGAAGAAGCCAAAGCCAAAGCAGAAGCTGAAGCCAGGGCAAAGGCTGAGGCTGAGGCAAAGGAAATGGCGGATCTCGAAGAGCTCCGTAGAAAGAGAGCTGAGGCTCAAAAGAAAATGAAGCCCAAAGAAGAAGCAAAGGCGTCTGTGAAGGAGGCAGCTGTGGAGGCGAAGAAAGAAGTAAAAAAGGAAAAACCAGCAGAGAAAAAGGCAGCGAGCGCTGATGAATTGCGCCTGGCAAGGATTGCTACCGTAGAGAAGCTTATTGGGTACTTGGACCATATTCACAGAAGGGCCTAGAAGGCCGGTTCCGATGGTATTGGATCATTAATAACCTCTTAAGAAGGGAGGAGAATTTTTATGTCAAAATTAGTCGCATTTGCAGCAATTCAAGGAGCCTATAACATAGTATCTAAGGCGGAAGGGAAGTATAAGAGGGCATTGGAGACATACGGCGGTAGCCAGAAACTGGAATTTCCAAATACGGCTTACTATTTGCCCATCATTTATTCTTTAACTGGAATTAAAGTGACGGACCTTGATTCGGCCAAGAAGCCGTTGGAGTTGGCTAGAAAGTTGCTTCCACCCCACGTTAAGAAGGACTGCCACGTACCCTATTTGGGGCCACTTCTGGATGCTGGCATGGCAGCACTTTTTGCAGAGGAAATAGTGGAAGCCATTCGGTACGTGGAAGATCCGGATTTCTATCAACCCACAGTTGAGGACCCTGACGTGGAAAATGGAAAGATTTGGCTAGGGGCGGCTGATGACACGATCATGAGAAAGCGCGGTGTGGAATTTGTGGATGGTACCGCTCCAGGATTTGCAGCGATTGTCGGAGCTGCTCCAGATCCGGAGACCGCTAAAAAGATTGCCGAGGAGTATCAAATAAAAAGTATTTACGTTTTCATGGCAGCTAACCAAAATGGGACCACATTTGCAGAGCAGCTCATTGAAGCAGGGGTTCAGATTGGATGGAACACGCGGCTGGTGCCTTTCGGTCCAGATATATCTGCGGCGGTGTTTGCCCTGGGGTTCGCAAATCGGGCGGGAATGTCTTTCGGTGGAGTTCAGCCTGGGGATTACAAGAAACAATTAGCCTACCAGAAAAATCGTATATTTGCATTTATAAATGCCCTGGGTGAAGTTAATGCCGAATGGGCGGCAAACGCTGCAGGGGCTGTCAATTGGGGATTCCCTACAATAGCGGATACTGATATTCCGGAGATTCTTCCAACCGGTGTCTGTACTTATGAGCACGTTGTTGCTAATGTGCCCCACGACCAGATCGTGTCAAAGTCTATTGAGATCCGCGGTCTTAAGGTCACCGTGGCCAAAGTAGATATCCCCTTGGCTTATGGCCCGGCCTTCGAAGGAGAAAGAGTCAGGAAGGATGATCTGTACCTTGAGATGGGCGGGGGTAAGACACAGTGCACGGAACTGTGTAAGATGGCTGAAATGAACGAGATTGAGGACGGAAAGATAGAGATCATTGGTCCGGATGTAAATGACGTTAAGGAAGGAGATAAGCTTCCCCTTGGAATCTATGTACAGGTCGCCGGTAGGAAGATGCAGCCAGATTTTGAGCCCATTCTCGAGAGGCAGATTCACCATTTGATAAATTATGCTCAGGGCATCATGCATATAGGACAAAGGGATATTTCGTGGATAAGGGTCAGCAAGTCCGCTATAGAGAAAGGTTTCACATTGAAAGACATAGGCGTGATCTTACATGCGAAGTTCCATCAGGACTTCTCCAACATCTTGGACAAGGTCCAGGTAACCTTGTATACGAAGAAAGAGGATGTAGATGAGCTGACCAAACGCGCGAGGGAAGAGTACAGAATGCGGGATGAGCGCGTTGAGCAGATGACTGACGAAACTACGGAAATCTTTTATTCTTGCACCCTTTGCCAATCCTTTGCCCCTACCCATGTTTGCGTTGTAAGTCCTGAACGGACCGGGTTGTGTGGTGCCTACAACTGGATGGATTGCAAGGCCTCCTATGAGATTAATCCCACAGGCCCCAATCAGCCGGTACCTAAAGGCGAGATCATTGATGAGAAACTGGGGCAGTGGAAGGGTGTGAACGAATTTGTTTATAAGGCCTCTCGTCAGGCCATAGACCATTACAACTTCTATAGTGTGGTCCACGATCCCATGACTACCTGTGGTTGTTGCGAATGTATCTGTGTGGTATTGCCCGGCTGCAATGGAGTAATGACTGTTCATCGAGACTATTACGGAGAAACACCTTGTGGAATGAAATTCAGTACTCTTGCTGGAATGATTGGTGGAGGGCAGTCCACCCCTGGGTTTGTGGGCCACTCCAAGTTTAATATCACCCAGCGCAAGTTTATAAAAGGCGACGGTGGACTTCTTCGCATGGTCTGGATGCCTAAGTCTCTCAAGGAAGAGATCCGCGAAAGACTTATTAAGAGGGGCGAAGAGCTGGGGGTCCCTGATCTCATTGATCGGATTGCCGACGAGACAGTGGGTACTACCGAGGAAGAGATTCTGCCCTTCCTTAAGGAAAAGGATCACCCTGCATTGAAGATGGAACCAATTGTGGGGTAGTCGCGAGATAGCAGGTTGGAGGTAAATTTAAGGAAGTAAGTAAGATCGCAAGCTTGTTAACTACTAGGTAATGAAAGACATGAGGAGTGCGATATGGGACTAACAGGAATTCAGATCTTTAAGTTGCTGCCAAAGACGAATTGTGGCGAGTGTGGTGTGCCAACTTGCCTTGCCTTTGCTATGAACCTCGCCTCTGGAAAGGCTGAGCTGGACGCGTGTCCGTACGTCTCTGATGAGGCAAGGGAAAAGCTGGCTGAGGCATCAGCCCCTCCCATCAGGCCGGTAGCCATCGGTGCTGGGCCGAGGGCATTTAAGGTTGGCGGAGAACTGGTTCTGTTCCGACATGAGAAGACATTCTACAATCCCACAGCCCTGGGTGTGCTTGTTCCATCGGACATTTCGGCAGATGAGCTGGATACTAAACTGAAGATTTGGAATGCTTACCAGTTTGAGCGTGTTGGGCTGAACCTTAGGCCTGAGTTGGTTGCATTGAAAGATGTCAACGGCGGCGCAGGTGTGTTCGTTGCAGCCGCCAAGAAGGTTGCTGAGGAAAGCGAATTCGGGCTGGTGTTGATGAGTGAAAAGCCCGCTGTCCTTAAGGAGGCGGCAGAGGCAATAGCTTTCAAGCGGCCTTTGCTATATGCTGCTACAGGGGATAACGTGGATGATATGGGTAACTTGGCCAAGGATACCGGGCTTCCCCTTGCTGTTAAGGGTAAGGACATGGATGACCTGATCGCGCTGAGCGATAAACTGACTGGTATGGGCTTGAAGGACTTGGTCCTTGACTCAGGCTCAAGGGAATTAAAAAAGGTGTTCGAGGATCAGGTTGCCATAAGAAGGGCTCCCCTTAAAGAGGGAAATCGCTCGCTGGGCTTTCCCACCATAACATTTCCGTGCGAAATGGCTAGTAATCTGGATGTTGAAACCATGATTGCTTCAATGCTCATCGCAAAGTACGGGTCCATTGCAATCCTTTCGGATTTCAAGGGTGAAAGCCTGTTCCCATTATTGGTAGAGCGCCTGAACATCTTCACAGACCCGCAGAGGCCGATGACGGTTACAGAAGGAATTTATGAGATCGGGACTCCGGATGAGAATTCGCCGGTTCTGGTAACTACCAACTTCTCCCTTACGTACTTCATAGTGAGCGGCGAAATCGAGGGGAGCAGGGTTCCCAGCTGGCTTTTGATCATGGATACAGAAGGCCTCTCAGTAATGACGGCCTGGGCGGCTGGTAAATTTGTTGGGGATGCAGTGGGAATGTTCGTAAAGAAATGTGGAATTGCGGACAAGATCGCCCATAGGAAAATAATTATCCCCGGTTATGCTGCGGCTATTACTGGTGATATGGAAGAGGAACTGCCAGATTGGGAAATTATTGTGGGGCCTAGGGATGCATCCTTGATTCCCAAGTTTCTCAGAGAGATGGTAGGCTAAAGCCCGCAGAAACATTGGGCTTGAAAACTTAGCAAAGGGAGTGGAGTTATGTTGCTGATCGGAGAGAATTTGAATGTGATCAACCGGGTCATTGGAAAGGCCTTCAAAGAAAGGGATCCGGGGCCGATTGTGGAAGAGGCCAAGAGGCAAAAGGAAAAAGGCATGGATTGGATAGACGTGAATCTAGGTCCTGCGCGCAAGGGTGGCCCAGAACTGATGGAGTGGGTTGTGAAGACGATCCAAGATGAAATAGGCGATACCCCGCCGCTGTGCCTGGATACGTCCAATATTGAAGCCATGGAGGCAGGACTGGCTGTGCATAAAGGCAGGGCAATTATCAACTCTATTATGTGCCGCCCGGAGCGCTACGAGAAGATGATCCCTCTGGCGGTCAAATATAACGCCCAGTTTATTGCTCTGATGTGGGGGCCCGAAGGTCTGCCTAGGGATGAGCATGAACGTGCAGCCCTTGCTGTGGAGTTGATTTACGCTGCCAATGAGGCTGGCGTGCCCAACGAGGATATCTTCGTAGACGGGGTGGTGACTCCTGTCAACATCCAGCAACCACAGCTCATGAGCCTACTTGCGTTTCAGGAGATGCTTCAAGACATCGCCCCAGGTGTAAAATCAACATGCGGATTGTCCAACTGCTCGAATGGGTCGCCAGACCATCTGAGGCCTATTCTTAACCGGACCTACATGGTAATGCTTGAACGCAAGGGCATGTATTCTTGTATAGTGGATGCGTACGACGACGAGCTTCACGCCATTGCAAGGGGCCAGAGACCAGAGATTGTGGAAGTAATTCATAAGGTTATGGATGGCGAAGATATTGACATGGACTCTCTTTCTAAGGAGCTTCAGGACTACGTAAAAACGGCTAGGGTCCTTTTAGGCCACACTTTGTACTCAGATTCCTGGTTAGAGCTTTAGGCTGCTAGGCTCGGTAAAGAGTCTTACAGGCGGGGTGAAGAAATGTGGAGCCTCCCTTGCAGGTGGTTGTGGGGAGGCTCTTCTCCTTAGAAACATGGGCAAAAGGGAGGAGGTAGCAATGAAAAACGGTAGGATAGCGATCCCTTCAATGGCACCCGGAGGCCTCGATGCAAAACGGTCGGGGCACTTCGGCCACTGTGACTATTTTACACTCGTGGATGTAGAAAACGGAGAGATAACCAATGTAACCATTGTGCCGAATCAGGCACATGTTCAGGGTGGCTGCATGGTTCCTGTAAATTTGCTCGCGCAGCATAATGTGGATGCCCTTGTAGTGGCGGGAATGGGAATGAGGCCCTTGCTAGGGTTTCAGCAGGTTGGAATCAAGGTATACTACGATGGTGAGAGGCCCGAGATTAGGCCCGTTGTTGAAGATCTTATTGCCGGCAAGTTGCCCCTCATGGGAGAGGATCAGGTCTGTGGAGGAGGAATGCAGCACTAGGAGGTACTGAAAGGGGGCTCTAGCAACGATGACAGACGATATTTATGAAATGCTGTCCAAATCCGGATATTCTGACAAGGCCATTGAATATTTTAAGAGTCGCGAGAGTATAGGGGAGCTGCCAGAGGCCGATCAGGTCACGGACCTCACAGGGCCGTGCGGAGATAACATGAAGATCTATTTGAAATTTGATGGGGATAAGATAGACGACGCTAAGATCCAAGTCTTAGGGTGCCCCGGGGCCATCGCATCAGGCTGTGCAATAGCTACATTGGCTAAAGGTAAGAGCTTGGAGGAGGCACGGAAAATCGACCTGGACGCCTTGTATAAGGAGTTGGAGAAGCTCCCGGATAAGAAGATACATTGTGCACGGTTGGCTGTAAAAACCCTCCAAAAGGCACTGGAGCAATACAGTGAAAAAGCAACTGAACAGAGAAAGAAACACATGACTGGAGGTACCTGATGAAAGTAGCAATAACAACCTCCGGGACGACCCTCGAATCAGAGGTGGATCCTAGATTTGGCCGCGCTCCCTATATTCTTATTGTTGATACCGAGTCTTTGGGGTATGAGGTAATCGACAACAGGGAAAACGCCGAGTCCTTGAAAGGGGCAGGGATACAGGCTGCCAGCAGTGTTAGCGAAAAAGGGGCGGAGGTTTTGCTGACAGGTCATTGTGGCCCAAATGCCTTTAAGACGCTTAAGGCGGCTGGGATCAAGGTTGTCAATGGCGCCACTGGGACGGTCAAAGAGGCCATAAAAAATTACTTAGAAGGAAAACTAGTGGAAACTGAACAGCCTGATGTAGAGGGTGGGTGGTGAAGAGACAAAGCTAGGCATTCCAATAGGCTCACTGGTAATAGAGGCCTTCCGTTACCTGCGGAAGGCCTTTTTCGTTGTATTGAGCGCGTTATCTCCGGACAAAAAAAAGTTGACCATACTCCGAAGTGTTGAGTATAAGAAATAGCGCTGGTCCTTGAAAGGTTGAAGGGAAAAAGCCATTTCATGGCCTTTGGCAGAGAAATAGAAAAAGGATGGTTTGAACCGAGACCTGCTCAACGTGAGATTCGAAGGGAGGTGAAAAAGCCGGGAAAATAGGAAGTTGGATGGGACTCCTCGGGTCCCGGGATTTATAAACAATAAGAACCAATAGGAGGGAAGTATGAAGAAGCTTATTGCCGTAGCTATAATGCTGCTTTTTGGGCTGGTTGCTGGGGGCATGATGGTACCAGCCACTACGCAGGCCAAAACAATCTTTGTTACGATTGGAACAGGGGGTATTACCGGTGTTTACTATCCTACGGGTGGCGCTATTGCAAAAATGGTAAACAAGAAGAGGAAGATTTATCATATCCGCGCCACTGTGGAATCCACCGGTGGCTCAGTATTTAACATTAATGCGGTGCTGTCAGGAGATTTAACCTTCGGAATCTGCCAATCAGACCGACAATACCAGGCTTGGCATGGTCTTGCCGAGTGGAAAGACAAGGGCCCACAGAAAGAATTAAGGTCAGTATTCAGTATTCACCCTGAATCGGTTACGCTTGTTGCAGCAGACGATGCAGGTATAAAGACGATTCAGGACCTGAGGGGCAAGCGCGTAAATATAGGTAATCCCGGCTCCGGACAGCGCCAGAATTCAATAGACGCCCTTGCAAATGCTGGCATTGATTACAAGAAAGATATAATTGCTGAAAGTGCAAAGGCTGCTGAAGCTCCTGGACTATTGCAGGATGGCAGAATTGATGCATTTTTCTACACTGTGGGCCATCCCAGCGGGGCAATAAAGGAGGCCACCGCAGGGAAGAGAAAGGTTCATTTTGTACCAATTACCGGCCTTGACAAGCTACTTGCCAAATATCCTTACTACGCAAAAGCGTACATTCCCATAAAGTTCTATCCCTCTGCCACCAACAAGGAAGACGTTCCCACCTTTGGTGTCAAGGCCACCTTTGTGACCTCGGCCAAAACACCTGACAACATCGTGTACGCTATTGTTAAAGAAGTGTTTGATAACTTTGAGACTTTTAAGAAACTTCACCCCGCTTACTCTGTTCTGACAAAACAAAATATGCTTGAGGGGTTGACTGCCCCCCTGCATCCCGGTGCACTGAAATACTTCAAAGAGGTAGGGTTGATCAAGTAGCGTTTTTTGGAGTGGGCACTCGGGGCAAATTTTCCCCCTGGGTGCCCCTTTTCAATCGCCAGGAAGATAGCATTTAGGGTAGGCTTGTGGACCTAGGCGTTGGGGCTCGGGGATTCCTCAAGGTTGCACTGTTTTTTGTCATCGGCTTTCGCTTTCTGCATTGCCCATCAGATTAGTTCAACCAAATCTGTTCAAGTAGTCTTTCAGGCCACCAAAACACCCTGGCGTCAACTTTTGGGAACCTCAGAGTTAAGTCTTCGGGGGGCCGGTAAATGAGTACAGAGAAATTGGAAGAAGAGCCCATTGACGAGGGACTGGAGAAGGCCAGGCGCCTTGCGGAAGAGGAGGCGGGCATATCGCGGAAGCCGGTGGGGCCTTCGCGCTATGTCATACCCGCGATCGGTGTAACATGGTGTCTTTTTCAGCTGTCCATTGCTAGTTGGTTGATTATCGATACCGTGCTGATAAGGGCTATCCACCTTGGCTTTGCCTTTTTGATTGTTTTTCTGAATTACCCCCTGTTCAAGAAAAGGCGGTGGGGTCTGGAGTTTTTATCCGCTAAGAACAGGATCCCGATACCTGATTATTTTGTCGCTGGCATTGCTTGCCTGTCGGCAGTGTATATAGCCATAGATTACGCAGGCATAAGCGCAAGATACGGGGCCCCTATCACACGGGACATAGTCATTGGTTTGGCACTATTGATACTTCTGCTTGAGGGCTCTAGAAGGGTGATAGGCCCCGCACTGTCAGTGATTGCAATATTTTTCTGCCTTTATGCCTTTCTAGGCCCTTACATGCCTGATGTCTTGGCGTTTAAGGGGGTGTCCCTAAATAGGTTCGTGGGGCAGATGAGCATGTCTACCGAAGGGATCTACGGGATTCCTCTTGACGTTTCAGCAACGGTAGTTTTTCTGTTTGTTCTTTTTGGTTCCATGTTAGAGCGGGCCGGGGCAGGAGAATATTTTATAAACCTTGCCTTAAGCCTCCTGGGTGGATTCAAGGGGGGGCCCGCAAAGGCCGCGGTTTTGGGCAGTGGGCTCACGGGGCTGGTAAATGGCTCTAGCATTGCAAACATCGTTACCACTGGCACTTTTACCATCCCTTTGATGAAGCGGGTGGGATACCCTCCCAAAAAGGCCGCCGCGGTGGAAGTTGCAGCTAGTACCGATGGTCAGATAGCACCTCCCATAATGGGCGCAGCTGCATTCATTATTGCAGAGTATGTCAACGTGCCATACATTGAAGTTATCAAGGCGGCTGCTGTACCCGCCTTTGCTTCTTATGCTGCGCTTCTATATATCACCCACATCGAAGCCTCAAAACTGGGGCTTAAGGGTATCCCCCGGAGCGAGCTGCCCCCATTTTTTAGAACTTTCCTAAGCGGTCTCCATTATCTCATACCCCTGTTCGGGTTATTATACGAGCTGATAATACTCAGGCACTCTCCTGAATTGGCCGCATTTCATGCAGTATGGATTTTGGCGGTTGTCATGCTCCTGCAAAGGCCGCTTAAGGCGGTTTTTCGCAAGGAGCCTTTAGCTCCTGCCCTCAAAAAGGGGATTGCAGATATCATTACAGGTATGGCCAATGGTGCGCGCAATATGTGTGCGGTGGCCATGGCAACGGCAGCAGCCGGGATTATAGTCGGAGTAGTGGCAATGGGCCTAGGCCAGCTTATCACTGAGATTGTGGGCACCCTTGCAGGGGAAAATGTGTATTTGTTGCTGATAATCACTGCCTTTGCCAGCCTTATAATTGGAATGGGTCTTCCAACTACGGCCACCTATATTGTTATGGCGTCTCTCACCGCGCCCCTCATAGTGGAGCTGGGTGGAGAGATGGGATTTGTGGTCCCCCTAATGGCCGCACACCTGTTTTGCTTTTTCTTTGGGATTCTGGCAGATGACACTCCACCTGTAGGACTGGCTGCTTATGCTGCTGCGGCAATTGCAAAGTCACCGCCTATCCCTACGGGATTGCAAGGGTTCATGTATGACATCCGGACAGCCATCCTGCCATTCATGTTTATCTTTAATGCGGATCTTATCCTTCACAATATCAACAGCTGGTCAGTGGCGTTTCTAATATTTGCGATGGCCTGCATTGGCAACTTTGCCTTTGCTTCAGCTACCCAGGGGTGGTTCGTAGCACGCAACCGGTTCTACGAGATTCCATTGCTTTTGGCTGTTACCTTTATTCTCATGCGTCCTGACGCAGTTGCCCGTTACCTAGGAGTGGCTCATGGACAGCGGTACTGGATATATTTGATAGGACTAGGTATTTTTGCTCTTGTTTATATCATGCAGAGACCTCGGAGTCCTGTTAGAGAAAAATTGCAACAAGCGCCCAGTACCGGATAAACTTCAAAGGGGGGAAGGAGGAGGCTATGGGTCTTACAAGGCTAATGATAGCGTTTATGCTGACCTTGGTACTGATCGTAGTGCCTGCTGGCCTCGGGGCGCAGGAAAGGTTTATAGACAACGGTGACGGTACGGTTACTGACACTGTGCTCAGGGTAATGTGGAGCCAGACAGACAACCAAGGTGACATCGATTGGAAAGGAGCCCAACGCTGGGCTAGGTATACTTTTCCCCTTCTTGTGCCCCCAGAGAAGAGAGGTGGCTGGAGGCTGCCCACCTTGGAAGAGCTGAAGAGTCTTTATGTGCGTGATAAGAAGTTCAAGGGTTACGAGTCAGAATGCGGACTAAGGGTGAAAATAGCACCCCCCATCAGAATCAGCTGTGGATGGGTGTGGTCATCGGAGCGAAGGTCCATAACCGCCAGGGTGTTCAACTTTCAACGGGGATATACATACACAGATCGAATGGTACACAAACGAGGTTATCGTGCCTTGGCAGTAAGATCCCTTGAGAAAGGGAGTAAGCAGGAGAAAGGGTCATGAAAAAAGTACAGAGAATCATGGCGGCAATCGCCTTTTCCAAGTATTCAAGGGGTATTTTAGAGTTCGCGGCCCAATTTGCCCAGCGCCTTGACTGTGAGCTAGTGGTTGTAAACGTGATCAATATAAGGGATATGCAGGCAATAAGCAGCATAGAATCAATGGGCTATAAAGTTGACCCCCAGGACTATGTGAGAGGCGTGGAGCAGGAGCGGCGCCAGGAACTCGAGCAGATGCTGGAACACATCAGTATCAATAGGGAGAGGATCAAGGTAGTATTCCACGTGGGCCATCCCTTTGAAATGTTACTGCGGGCAATAAGCGAGGAGAAGATAGATATGGTGGTGATGGGGCCCAAGGGCCGGACCGATCTCAAGCATGTGCTGGTGGGGTCAGTGGCTGAAAGGATGTTTAGGCACTGCCCTGTACCATTGTTATCGTATAGGATGAAGTAGGAAGAGGCCTAAGTTGCAACCTGGGCCTTTGTGTTATTTTAAAAAAGCATAGGTTATTTTTCTAGAAAGATGCAGGAGGCACAAGGTGGATTTTGAATGCATTATTTACGAAAAGGCACAAGGGATTGCGATCATAAAGCTCAACAGACCGCATGTGCTAAACGCAATGAACAGACAACTGTGGTTGGATCTGCAAGCAGCACTGGATGATGCGCGCCAAGACCCAGGGGTAAAGGTTGTGATTATTACCGGTGAAGGGAAGGCGTTTTCTTCAGGAGCGGATCTTAAGGAGTCAAAGACAAGAACCTTAGAGGAGTATCGGGATTATCTTAACGGCCTTCAAGAAGTATCCAGAAAGATTATCAGGTTTGAAAAGCCGACCATCGCTGCCATTAATGGATATGCCCTGGGGTCTGGTTATGAGCTGGCCTTGGCCTGCGACATCCGTATCGCGGCAGAGGATGCTCAAATCGGCTCCCCTGAGGCGAAGGTGACCTCTTCCGTTACCGGGGGGGCCATGAGGCTGATTCAAGATCTTGTTGGTCCGGGCAAGGCAAGGGAGCTTCTTTTTACAGCAGAGTATATCAGCGGAAGGGAGGCGGAGCGCATTGGGCTTGTCAACAAGGCCGTGCCTTTAGACCAGCTTATGGAGGAGGCTAGAGGCATAGCAGCAAGGATAGCAAAAAACTCGTCTTTTTCCATCAAGATGATTAAGCGAGGGCTGCTTATGGCAACAGATGGCGTCAGCCTAGAAGCCCTTATGGACTATGAGGTAGAGGCCTGTTTGGCGTGCGTCTCTACAAAGGAACGGCAGGAATCCCTTGAGAAATTCGAAAACAGAAAGAGAGGCCAAGCGGATTAAGGTTAGTGAACTTTCAATTATCGTTTTTCAATATAATAACTTTCTATCCTTGTAAGCTTATCCAGGTAATCTGACTGGAATTCCAAGTCATGGTAATGGGAAATCTCATTTTTTAAAGAGATGACTAAAGGGTAGATGTCTATACCATAGTTGTTGAGGCCGCGGATGTCCGCCTCGTACACAACGAGAATGCAGTAATATGTTACAAGGAGTCGGGCGAGATTTGGCCGCCGATACAGACAAGCCCTTCCACCAATGGTGTTTATCAAAAATCCCGCATACTTGTAAACAACCTCAAAAGAAGGACGGAGGCCAAGGCCGTCCGGGCACCTATTGCCGGCCATAAGCCATCTATAAAAGATTTCGAGGTTTATCTCCAATGAGTCTTTTTCGTTTGTGAGGATCTCTTTCACCAGCCTGATGTCCTTGAGTCCCAGAGTCCTATAAAGATGATAGATATTTCTTGTCAAGATCCGTGGATCAATGCCCTCTCCTGCCGGAATTGGGGGATGGGCTGATAACCTCTTAACCATATCCTTTACATGATTCAAAACCGGCTCGCCCAGATCTAGGTGTTGCACATATGGTTTGGTGTCCAAATAAGCAAAAAAGTCCTTTACGTCATTTTCAAGCTGGGTGCAATAGTCTACATTTTTCTTTTTTTGTGAGGAGAGCGAGCCCGGCTGTGGAGATCCTGGGGTTGATGACATACCTTCCATTTGCCCGGGGGTAGCCTTAGGCATCCCCTCCTGGGAGGTAGTCTCAGATAATGATTTCTCCGCAGTGCTGCCTTGTGTGGCTTGTCTTTCTGTAGACTGGGTCTTGGAAACGGCGTGGTTATGTGCGAGCTCCTTTTTCAATACGTATCCCAGCAGTACCGCGAGCAAGACAAGGATTATCACCCACCAGAATACGCGTTTTTTCTTGTGTTTTCCCATAGCTCTCCCGCAATAAAATTCTGTGGTTTCAAATTATTTGATACCTCTTTTTCCCCTCCTCATAAAGGTCATTTCCAGTGGTGTCATTTACTACTATTGCTGGAAGTCGCTCCACATAGAGACGGCGAATGGCCTCTGGGCCCAGATCCTCATATGCGACAATTTCTGCCTTTTTTATGACAGTGGACATAAGGGCACCAGCCCCTCCGATGGCGGCCATATAAATGGCCTTGTACCTTACCATCGCTTCCCGTACTTCCTGAGATCTTTTCCCTTTGCCGATCATTCCCTTTAGGCCCTTTTCCAGTAACTTTGGCGTATATGGGTCCATTCGATAGCTGGTGGTAGGGCCTGCCGCACCAATCACCCTTCCAGGGGGCGCTGGGGAGGGCCCCACATAGTATATGATTTGACCCTCCAGGGGAAAAGGAAGTTCTCGACCCTTTTCTATGAGCTCTGCAAGCCGTTTGTGAGCAGCATCCCTTGCCGTATAAATGACCCCTGTTATAAGGACACGATCACCAGCCCTGAGCCTTTCCACTTCAGAAGTGGCTAGAGGTGTACCAAGTTCTATGAGTTCACTTGATGACATACTAGTATCCCCTCACAATACAATTTCTCTATGGCGATTGGCGTGGCATTGAATGTTGATTGCAACGGGTAGACTGGCTATGTGGCATGGCATCATTTTTATTTGCACTGCAAGGCAGGTTACTCTCCCTCCCAGGCCTTGAGGTCCTATTCCGGACTTATTTATTTCCTCCAGCAGTTCCTCTTCCATGGCTCGTAGCTCTGGGTCCGGATTGGGTTCTAAAACCGGCCTCAAAAGTGCCTTTTTAGCCAATAGGGCACATTGTTCAAAGTTGCCGCCTATTCCGAGGCCAACTACAATAGGGGGACACGGATTTGGGCCCGCCTTGACCACTGTATCCAGCACCCGTTCCTTTATCCCATCCCATCCTGCTGAAGGAGGTAGCATATAAAGGGCACTCATGTTTTCGCTTCCTCCTCCCTTTGGTACTACCCACAGCCTAAGCTGGTCCCCCGGTACGATGTCCAGATGAACAATGATAGGTGTGTTGTCACCAGTGTTTTTTCTGGTAAATGGGTGGCAAATGGACTTGCGCAAGTAACCTTCCTTGTACCCCCGGCGAATGCCTTCTTCAAGGGCCCGGACAAAATCACCCCCTACAATGTGCACCTCCTGGCCTAATTCAGCAAATATCACTGCAACTCCAGTATCCTGGCATATGGGGATGCCGTTGGCGCGCGCCAGTTCGGCATTTTCAAGTAACCTGTCAAGTATATCCTTTCCAATATCGGATTCCTCCAGCTGGCTTGCTCGACGCAAGGCCTGTATCATATCCTCTCCCAGTTCCAAATTGGCAGCGATAGCCTCCTGTTTGACCGCCTCTATGATCTTTTTGACAGGGATTTTGCGCATAGGATCTGTCTCCGTAATTGACTTCCTGGAAGACCGGCATTAGAAATACCTGGGTGCGTGCAACCAATATATTTGTTAAATTGCATGAATTTAGTTTTTATACAGCAGAATTTCGGCATTGGCAATGAAAAGGTATTTGACTGTCAAAGTACAATTCCTTCACATAAGAAGTGCAGAGGCAAAAGACGATGAGAATACTACTGACCAACGATGATGGTATTTACGCTGAGGGCTTGTTAGCCCTCTACGAGGTCTTTTCAAGTGATTTCGATGTCCAGATTGTGGCACCTGTTACAGAAATGAGTGCGGTTGGGCATGCCATCACTTTGGCCTCCCCTTTGCGGGTTCAACATGTCACAAGAAACCAGCGCTTTTATGGTTATGCCATCACCGGCACTCCTGCTGATTGTGTGAAGATAGCCATAAAGGAGCTGATGAAGGAGCCCCCTGATGTGGTCGTCTCTGGCATAAATCCGGGCCGCAACGTTGGCATGGATATCCTTTACTCGGGAACTGTCTCTGCTGCCACTGAGGCGGCGTTTCTAGGCTTCAGGGCCATAGCCGTATCAATTGATACTCGAAAGGACCCAGATTACGGTTTTGCCGCCAAAATTGCGCGGCACATCGTTGATTTTGTAATGGAGAAGGGCCTTCGGGAGGGAACCGCGCTGAACGTGAATGTCCCTGCATTACCTCCCGATCAGGTAAAAGGTGTTGTTTTTACCCGGCAGGGCCTTTCGAGGTTTGAAGAGCGTTTCGAACAAAGGACTGATCCAAGAGGGAATACCTACTATTGGTTGGCCGGTGAAACCATAGTGGAAAACGGTTCGCCAGATACAGACTATATTGCCCTGAAGAGCGGCATGATTACAATCACCCCTATTCACTATGACTTAACCTGCGAGGAAGAACTTCGAAGGCTGAAGCAGATTGAGCCGTTGGACATTGAGGATTTGGTCAAGAGGCAGAAGGCATGCAAAAGACAATAGAGTGGGGGCGCCCATATGACGCCCCCAAGGTCAAGGAGAACCTAGAATACGGGCCACAGGAGAAAAGCAGCCGATGTTATCACAAAGTAGACAAAGAAGACCAAGAGCAGCCACCCCATTATCTCTCTGAACTCCAGCTTTGCCACCGCCAGCATAGCTATAGCCCAAAAGGGCTGAATCATATCGGTCATCATATCGCCCCATGCGTATGCTACTACTGCCTTGTTAGCGGCAATGCCCAGTTGCTTTGCTGCCGGTAGCAAATAGGGTGCCGTAACAGCCCACTCCGAACCTCCCGACGGGATAAGGTAGTTCAGGAGGCCAGCGTACCAGTATTCCACCAGGAGGAATGTACTGCCGCTGCAAACCGTTACAAACGCCTTAGTAAAAACAGTGGCAAGGGCTGTGTATTTGAAAAGGCCGAAGATTCCGGCGTAAAAAGGAAACTGGATGATGATACCCCATACAGCTTTTCCCGCATCCTCAGTGGCTTTAAGGAAGCTCCAAGGTCGCCAGTGAAAAAGGATTCCCAGCATAAGGAAGAACAGATTAATGTTATTTAGGTTGATCGCCTTGGCAAATCCCACCTGGCTGATTTTCCAGCCCAGCCACCAAAAGCCGCCGGCTGCTATTATCACATTCCAGCCCCACCACCAATTGGCCCAAGATGAGAAGCTTTCATATTTTTCCGGTTTGGGCGGTGCTTCATAGAGCTTAAGTTGACCCATGAGCTCAGGGGATACCTTGAAGGTCTTTTCTTCTGTAGGGTGCATCAGTGACATGAGGATGGTTACTACAATTATAATGATTATCAACAGAATAATATTGAAGGGGCTAAATAATGTTTGAGTCGTAGGGATTATGTTTGAAAGGTACCCTTGTTTAATCAGAAAGTTATTGGGAGTATTCACCAGCAGTGGTGCTGATGCCGAAAGCCCTGCGTGCCATGTGCAGCCCAGGCCAAGATAGGCCGCGGCTACAAGAAGCCTGTAGTCCACCTTTGGATTGTTTTTGACAATATAAAGCGCCAGCATTGCGCTTCCTATAAGGCTGAGTCCCCAGTTGACCCATGCGATGATCATGGAAAACAGCGCCATGACGGTTATGGCCTGCCACGGCTTTTCAGCGTTAGGCCAACTGGAAATACCGTTGAGGATCTTTTTAAGAGGAGGGGAGCAGGCAAGGATGTATCCTGTCATCATTATAAGGCACATCTGCATGGCAAATTTCAGCAATATCCAAAAGCCTTTTCCCCAAGCTACCACAGCGCCCTTGGGTCCGACGTCTCCCCAAATCAAGGCCATGAGGAAAGTTATGATACTCAAGACCCATACAATGACCAGAGCGTCGGGTATCCATCTCTCAGTCCAATTTGTTAGTGCTCCACCCCAGTCCTTCAAAAATTCCAACCCGGATTTTTTATTATTCGCAGCCATGACGTCCTCCTAGGCTAAATGGTTGAAAATGACCAGGTTGCACTGCCCCATCTTGGCGTACAGCCAGATATCACCTCCTTTCCTCACATCAGGCCGAGCCACGAAAAAACCCCTGCAAGAAACCTTGCAAGGGTCAAAAAGTTAATGTGCCTCTTCATCTTCGGCCTTGACCAAATTGGTTTGTGACTCTGTTACCTTGATGAAACAACGAATCACGCCGAAGATTATAAATCTTATTAAATTATGTCAAGCAAAATAAATTATTCCAAAAAACGAAACTTTTACTCAATAAAGCAGACTGTATTTAAAGGCCGTGCTCTGCCATCCTCTTGTATTGTTCATAACGTTCTCTATTTTCCCGTTCAGCTTCTTCAAAGAGTCTGTCCGCATTCTCCGGGAATGTCCTGGTAAGGCTGGAATATCTAACCTCACCCATTAGGAATTCCTTGAAGTTTCCTTTAGGTTCTTTGGAATCCAAAATAAAAGGGTTTTCTCCCTTTTCTTTGCGACGGGGATCGTAGCGGTACAGGAACCAATAGCCAGCTTCGACTGCCTTTTTTTCTTCTTCTTGACTAAGGCTCATATTGATACCGTGGTTTATACAAGGGGCATAGGCGATTATCAGGGAGGGGCCATTGTAGCTTTCCGCCTCCAACATTGCTTTCAAGAGTTGATTTTTGTTGGCACCCATGGCTACTGAAGCTACATAGACATAGCCGTATGTCATAGCCATCAATCCAAGGTCCTTTTTCTTGGTGTTCTTTCCCGAGGCGGCAAACTTGGCTACCGCTCCAGTCGGCGTAGATTTAGAGGACTGGCCGCCGGTATTGGAATACACCTCAGTATCAAGGACAAGGACGTTGACATCATGACGCATGGCAAGAACGTGGTCAAGTCCTCCATAGCCGATGTCATAGGCCCAACCGTCGCCACCTATAATCCAAATGGACTTCTTGACCATGAAGTCCTTCATGTCCAATATGTCCCACAGGATAGGGCTTACATCGCGGTCTGCGCTGGCTATTTCAACTTCCAGCTTCTCCAGTAATGCCTTAGCGGCTTGCTTGGAGCCGTCACCATCATACATATTGTCAAGCCATTGTTGCATTGCTTCCTTAAGGGATTCAGAAATGTCTGCTTTCATGGCTTCCCTTACTAGATCCGCTAGTTTTTCTCGGCGCTGACTTACGGCAAGTTCCATGCCGAATCCATATTCAGCGTTGTCCTCGAATAGCGAGTTACCCCAAGCAGGTCCGTGCCCATATTGGTTTACGGTGTAAGGGAAGCTAGGAGCCGATCCTCCGTATATGGATGAGCAGCCGGTGGCATTGGCTATTATCATACGGTCCCCAAAAAGCTGGGTGGCAAGTTTTATGTAAGGGGTTTCGCCGCACCCTGCACAGGCGCCTGAAAACTCAAACAAAGGTAATCTGAACTGGCTTCCTTTTACCGAGGACACCGGCATAGGGTCTTCTATGTGGGGCAATTCCGAGGCGTAAACATGATTGGGGATTTCCTTGTCTTTCTGAGTGTTGAGGGGTTTCATTATTAGAGCCTTGTTCTTGGCAGGGCAGATATGTACGCAATTGCCGCAACCCGTGCAATCAAGGGGGCTTATCTGGATGCGGAAGCGCAGGCCCTTTAGCTCTTTACCTTTTGCCTCTAAGGTTACAAAGCCCTCAGGGGCATCCTCCAAATCCTCTTCTCTTGCCAGTACCGGCCTAATCACAGCGTGCGGACACACGAAAGCACATTGATTGCACTGGATGCAATTTTCTGGCTGCCATTCGGGCACGGATATGGCGATACCGCGCTTTTCATACTTTGTGGTTCCAGTTGGAAAGACGCCGTCAGGAGGCATAAGGCTGACAGGAAGCTTATCACCCTGCTGGGCAAGCATTGGGCGCATGACCTTTGTCACAAACTCTGGTTCATCTCTTTCCATATACTGCTCATGTCCAGCAGTGGCCCAAGATTCCGGTACCTCTATCTCCTGTAATGCGTTTACTGCCATATCTACGGCCTTTATATTCATCTGCACCACATCTTCCCCTTTTTTGCCATAGGTCTTTTTGATGGCGTCCTTTAGCAATTCAAAGGCCTTCTCGGGGGGCAAGACATTGGCTATCTTAAAGAATGCAGCCTGCATGATCATATTGATCCTGCCTCCAAGACCTACCTGGGATGCGATGCTGACCGCATCAATGTTATAGAATTTGAGTTTCTTTTGAGCGATGGTCCGCTTTATGTGGTCCGGGAGCATTTTTTCCATCTCTTCTTGTTTCCAGGGGGAGTTGAGTAAAAAGGTGCCCCCCTCACGGATGCCATCGAGGATATCGTATTGGGTGAGAAAGGCAGGGTTATGACATGCAATGAAATCAGATTTGGTCAAAAGGTACGGTGATTTGATCTTATGGGGAGAGAATCTCAGGTGGCTCATGGTGATACCGCCGGACTTCTTGGCATCGTAAGCAAAGTAAGCCTGTGCATAAAGATCTGTGTTTTCACCTATTATCTTTATTGCATTCTTGTTCGCTCCTACCGTACCATCAGAACCTAGGCCCCAGAACTTGCAGCGAACAGTACCTTCGGGTGAAGGGTCAATTTCTTCACCCAATTTTAGAGAGGTAAAGGTTACATCGTCCAAAATTCCAACAGTGAAGTGGTTCTTGGGTTCCCTGCCCCGGAGATTGTCAAATACCGCTTTTACCATGGTAGGTGTAAAATCCTTGCTTCCCAGGCCATAGCGACCTCCGACTATTTTGGGGGCATCGGCAATGCCTTTGAATACGGTGCAAATGTCCTGGTAAAGTGGCTCTCCAATAGCTCCAGGTGCTTTCGTGCGGTCCAATACAGCAATGCTTTTAGTAGTTGAAGGCAGCGTGCGGAGGAAATGTTCCCTGGAAAAGGGTAGGTATAGCCTCACCTTAACAAGCCCCACCCTCTCTCCATGATTGTTCAGATAATCAATGGTTTCCTCTATCACATCGCAGCTGGAAGCCATGGACACGATCACCCTGTCGGCCTCTGGGTCCCCCACGTAGTCGAATAGGTGATAGGATCTCCCAACCAGATCACCTACCTTGTCCATTTCTTCTTGGACAATCTCTGGAACCCTCAGGTAATAGGGATTGCAGGCCTCGCGATTCTGGAAAAATATATCAGGATTTTGGGCAGTCCCCCTGATTTGGGGATACTCAGGATTCATAGCCCGGCTTCTGAATGCATCTATTGCATCCCAGTCTACAAGTTTTGCCATGTCGTCATATTCGATCATTTCAATCTTTTGGATTTCCATAGAGGTTCTAAATCCGTCAAAGAAATGGAGAAAAGGAATGCTTGACCTGATGCTGGCAAGATGGGCGACCAGTGCAAGGTCCATTACCTCTTGAACAGAGGCTGAGGCAAGGAGGGAAAAACCTGTTTGGCGCACAGCGTTTATGTCGGAGTGATCACCAAATATTGACAGTGCATGAGTGGCCACAGCCCGCGCAGAGACGTGAAACACACCGGGCATCAATTCACCGGCTATCTTGTACATATTAGGGATCATGAGTAGCAGGCCCTGGGACGCGGTGAAGGTAGTAGCAAGGGTGCCCGCTGCTAGGGCACCATGTACCGCTCCGGCTGCACCTGCTTCAGATTGCATTTCCACAACTCTTAGTGTTTGTCCGAAGATATTCTTTCGGCCTTTAGCTGACCATTCATCACAATACTCACCCATGCTACTCGAGGGGGTGATGGGATAAATGGCTGCAACTTCGCTCATGCCATAAGCAACATGTGCTGCTGCCTCGTTGCCTTCAAGTGTCTTGGTGATTTTCGTCATAACATTTTCCTTTCTCGTGATTAGGGATTCGTCGAGTCTCGTCTCTTGAATTGACTCGACTTTGGATGAAACCTATACTTACAACAATAACCATAATGATGCAACCTCTAGGAATGCAGTGCACAATGAAAAGAAAATATCCCTCCATGCCTATTCCTGCCGTAGCAGGGGTGATCTTCTCCGGTGACAGGGTCCTGGTGGTAAAGAGGGCCAATCCGCCTTCCAAGGGCCAATGGTCATTGCCAGGGGGTGCTGTTAAAATTGGCGAGACCTGTGAGGACGCACTCCGACGCGAAATAGATGAGGAAGTGGGTCTTGGTGTAAAGATCAAAGCTTTGGTAGAGGTGGTGGACAAGATCTTTCTAGATGATCAGGGTCGTGTAAAATACCATTACATTATACTAGAGTACTTGGCGGAGCATGTGAAGGGAAGACCACGGGCCTGCTCCGATGCTATGCAAGTAAAATGGGTCGACGTGGCAAAGTTGAGCCTTTTAGGGTTGGGTCAGGACACCATAAGGGTTATAGATAAGGCCTGGAAGATGAGAGCAAAATGAGCCTGGGCCTTATGAGAGTAAAGCCCTCGTTGCTTTCTACCTAATAATATGCATGAATCTACGCCAGTGCGGCCATGACCAATATATAATAAAGGCTTTACCTTTCACGTATTCCAGCGGGACAAAGCCCCAATACCGGCTGTCATAACTGTGATCTCTGTTGTCACCCATCACGAACAAATGACCCTTAGGGACTGTTACGGGGCCGAAACGGGAGCCTTCTGAAGGAGAAGGGCTACTGTAATAACCATGCTTATCCTCGTAAAGTTTTCCGTTAATATAAATCTTCCTACCACTAATTTCTATCCTGTCGCCAGGCAAGCCTATTACCCGTTTAATGAAATCTTTGCTTCTGTCCAATGGGAAGATAAATACGATAACATCGTCTCTTTTTGGGGTGCTGATGGGAATGATTGTTTTTCGGACGAATGGGAGCTTAATACCATAGATGAACTTGTTCACCAAGATATGGTCTCCAACAAGTAGTGTTGGTTCCATCGAACCCGAAGGGATCTTGAAGGCCTGAACAACAAATGTCCGTATAAAAAGGGCCAGTATAACGGCTATCACAGCAGCTTCGAGATACTCTCGAAGCGTGCTCTTTTTCTTGATTAGCACCTTTTGTTCTACCTGCTCCACCTGTTTTCCCAAGGCCTTTCCCATTTGCAAGACCAAATAATTTTTGGTGGGAATGTAATTGTAATGGAGAAGTTTGTAAAGCAAATTCTACCCTCTGCCGATAGATATATTGGTTTTCGGATGGGGCACCTTTATGAAGGACAGAGATGTGGGGTTAAAGGCAATTTTGAAAGACACCAAAAACATACTAAGAGATAGTCTGTGGGGTACAATTTAGGTAAAATTTAATTAAATTTTTAAAAGTAGTTGACAAAGACTTAAATATGGGTACACTTTACAGCAAAAAATTCAATAGGTCTCACCGTCAACGGCCGGAGGGAAAAGTGGCTCGGAACCTTGTAAAGGAAATCAGGGAAGAGAACCTTATGAGCAAGGCCGAATTAGCCCGCAAGGCAGGAGTGTCTCCCCTTACAATTGATAGAGTTGAAAAAGGAATGAACTGCCGCATGGAGACAAAGAGGAAAATCATTTTGGCCCTGGGTTATAAGCTTTCGGACAAACACAAAATTTTCCCTGAAGATTGATAATTACTGCTATGGCTATCCCCAAGAAAAATCAGCTGGTTGGCCTTGACGTCGGTTCACACTCCATAAAGTTAGTGGAGATAGATCATTCCAAGAAGGGACCCATTCTAAAAAGCTTTGGAGTAGTGGGGCTTCCTCCCAATGCAATCGTAGAAGGCTCTGTCAAGGAAATGGAGATCGTTGCTTCTGCGATCAAGAACCTTTACAAGAACTTAAAGGTAAAAAACAGGAAAGTGGCTACCTCCATTTCGGGCTACTCGGTTATCGTGAAAAAGATTGACTTGCCTGCCCAGGAAGGCGCGGACCTTGAGGCTACCATCCAGGAAAGGGCCGAGCAATACATACCGTTCGATATTAACGATGTTAACCTGGATTACGATTTGCTTGTCCCCGAAACTGAAACAAAGGAAGAGGGAGAGGGCTCGGGCAAGCCCAGAGAGGTTATGCTTGTCGCAGCCAAAAAGGAAATGGTGGAGGAGTACGTAGGGCTGCTGCAGCTTGCGGGCCTCAGCCCCATGGTCCTGGATGTAGATGCCTTCGCCTTGCAGAATGCCTTTGAGATGAGTTCTCCTGATCAGCAAGGATGCTATGCTCTAGTCAATATTGGCGCCGAAGAGCTGGGAATAAACGCTGTTAAGAACGGCGTTTCAATGTTTACAAGAGACTCATCCTATGGCGGGGCTCAAATCACGGAAGCCATAATGAAGGAATTGAAGGTAAGCTATGAGGAGGCCGAGAAGATTAAGCTAGGTGGAACAAAGGTTGAAAAAGAGCGGGCTATATTAGAGGAGATCTTTACCTCAGTTGTTTCTAGTTGGGCCCAAGAGATCAAGAGGGCACTGGATTTTCTGGCAACTACGTATCCTGATGAAACCATTGAGAGGGTATTCCTGAGTGGAGGATCTTCTAGAATACCCGGCTTCCAAAAGTACTTAGAGGCAGAAACAGGGATTCATGTAGAGTTATTCAACCCATTTTCCAACCTGATTATTAACGAGAAGAGATTTGATACTAACTACTTAAGCTATATGGCCCCTCAAGCCGCCGTTGCTGTGGGACTTGCTCTCAGAAGTATTGGTGACAAATGATTAGGATCAATTTACTTCCATTTAGAGAAGCGAGAAAGAAAGAGAACATTAGGCGCCAGATCAGTATCTATGTTCTAAGTGTAGGATTGTTGGTCTGCCTAATGGTCCTTGGCTTCTTGCGGCTCAACACTACCTTGAGTCAAGTGAAAGTGGAGAGAGCAAACAAGGCCAAGGAATTGGAAAAATACAAACACACAAATCAACGGCTGGCCGAGATCAAAAAGAAGATCTCAGAAATCAGAACCAAATTGGAGGTCATTAGAGGCCTAGACAAGGATAAGCTAGGCCCTGTGCATATCCTCGATGAGGTTGCCACATCAGTACCTCGTGATAAGTTATGGCTGCGCTCGCTGTCCGAAAGCAAAGGCAAGCTGGTCTTGGAAGGGACAGCGATGGACAATGAAACAGTAGCCCTTTTTATGAACAATCTCGAGGCGGCTCCACATATAAAGACAGTAGACCTCAAGAGGACCAAACTTAGGGTTCTGAAGCAATACAAGCTTAATTTGACTGATTTTGCCTTAGAGTGCAAAACCTACGCCTATAAACCCAAAAAACCCAAGAAGAAGGTCTCGAAAAAGAAACGCAAGAAGGGTAGAAGAAAGCGGAAGAGGTAAGGCGCTTAAGACTTTAGCAAGGTTGATATCATGGAAGAAGGAGCTCTGGTTTCAAAAATAGAAAAACTCAAGATGCCTTACAGGCTCTTGATTTACTTCGGCACCCTCGTGGTTCTTGCGGGCCTGTTCGTGTGGTTGGTTTTTTTGCCCAAGCAGAGAGAGATTCAAAAGACCAGGAAGGAGATAGCAAGCCTGGAGCATAAGCTTGCTCAAGCCAGAGTCCGGGCAAAAAACCTGAGAAAGTTTGAGAAAGAACTTAAGGAGGTTGATACAGAGTTTCAGCAGGCCCTTAAACTCTTACCCAATAAGAAGGAAATCCCTAGTCTTTTGAGGAACATTACCGAATTGGGTGCTGAGTCTAACTTGACATTCGTCCTTTTCAGCCCCAAGAAGGAGCAGCCGAAAGAATTCTACGTAGAAATCCCGGTAGAGATGCATGTCAGGGGTAAATATCACGATGCGGCTATGTTTTTCTACAGAATAGGAAAAATGGACCGCATCGTGAAAATCTTGGACTTTTCAATGAAGCCCATAAAAAAAGATTCCGATATATTACTCACAAAATGCAATGCTGTGACTTACAGGTTTAAAGGGAGTTCACATGAGGCGCCCTCAAAGGGAAAAAAGTAAAACCTTGCTTATGGGCATAGTTGCTGTGTTAGTGGGTGGTGTTTTTTTCGTGAGCCTTACCTATGCGGCGGTCTCTAAAGGTCCAATGGATGCAAAAGACAAGCTTGCCCCTGGGACAGTAGCGAAAACAGTTTCCCAAAATGAGGAATCATATGTCTATAATCCCGTGGGTAAGCCCGATCCATTTAAGTCTTTCATTGCGAAGCAGGAAGCTTACGAGAAAAAGAGAAAGAAGAAAAAGCCCAGAACATACCTTGAAACCTTAGAGCTGTCCCAACTGGATTTGATCGCAATCGTGATTAGCCCTAAAGGGAACTGGGCCATGGTGCGAGATTCGAAAGGCGTGGGGCATGTTATAAAGAAAGGAACTGCCATAGGTACTAACGAGGGAGTGGTTTACAAGATCACCCCTGATAAAGTTATCATTAGAGAACGTCACATGGACTTTCGAGGAAAGGAAGTCGTCAAGGAGATCGTGAAGAAACTCCATGCTTCAAATAAATTATAAAGAAAAAGTTCGAAGGGGAATATATTACAGGAGAGGTTCCATGCCTAAGACACGAGAAAACAAAAAGTACAGGGAAGGGAATTCGCTTGTTCTGTTTCTTCTCGGCCTTGTGCTTATGGCCATGATGTGGGCCGGGGCCTGCGTAACCACCCAGCAAACTGCGAAACGGCCTGCAGCCAGCCCAGAGGCGGCGGTTATCAGGTCTGTGCATCTGAGGTCTGTGGGCAACGGTGCTTACACGTTGTTGGAAGTCATAGGCACAGCTCCTATACGTTACACTGCCTTTAAGCTGGAAGAGCCACCAAGACTAGTCATAGACCTGGACGCGCCGCTGGCAGAAAAATTGCGGCCTGTTGGCCCTGTAAACGACAGGTATGTCAAGCACATTGAATTTCAAAAGGTCAAGGGAAAAAGTAAGACACGGCTGGTAATTGAGCTAGGTGATGACGTTAAATATGATGTTGAGACTCAAAACGAGGTTATCTCTGTTACATTGGGCCCTGGACAGACCGAAAAGGCTCAGGAGATGGCCTCTGTTGAGAACAAACCCTCAGCCCCTGGGGCCGCTACAGAAGGGGAGGGCGGAACCGATCCGTCTCACGAACCGCGTATCTTTTTCAAGCCGAAAGACTCATCCCTAAATCAGATTTTGGGCGTTGATTTTACTATGCTAGAGGGCGGAAAAAGTCGCCTTATCATAACTACAGACAAGAAGACCCCGTTCCATATAGAAAGAGAGGGGGGGAAGGTACTGGCTCTGAAACTTGACAATGCCTCTATTCCCAGTCTGTTGCAGAAGCACTTAGATTCTTCCCAATTTGATGGTGCTGTTGATCGGGTGAAGGCATATGTATCGGGAGATCAGGTGACCCTCAAAATAGCTCTGCGCGAGATGGTGCCCTTTCACGTAGATCAAGGGGACAAGGCCATTACTATTGATTTTGGCCCTAGTAATATCAAACCACCAAAAACAAAGATCGTTCCTGTTGCGCTTGCCGAGAAAGGGAAAATGAACACTCCGGAGGTCCTGAAGGTTGATCCGATTCCAGGGGCTGCTACTAAACCGTTTTCCAAGCGGAAGGCGAGAAAAAGATACACTGGCACACCCATGACTATGGATTTTGTCAATGCCGATGTAACTAATATCCTGCGGCTGATTGGGGAAGTCAGTAACCTCAACATTATCTGGAGCCCCAAGGTCAAGGGAAAAGTTTCCATGAGGCTTAGAAATGTCCCGTGGGATCAGGCCCTTGATCTCGTCCTGAAAAATAATAACTTGGCCATGAGGAGGGAAGGAAATGTTATCTGGGTGACAACAAGGGACCAAATGGCCAAGATCGAGGCTGAAGAGAAAAAGAAACAAGAGGACTTGGAGAAGAGAAGGCAGGAACAGTTGAAAAGGGCCAAGGAGCTCAAGGCCCTCGAACCTGTAATGACAGAATACATTACTATAAATTACGTCGATGTAGAAAATGTCAAGAAGGTGATCGAGGACACGGTAAAAAGCCCTAGGGGCAAGATCACAGTTGACAAGAACACGAAGACTATCATAATGACGGATACGGCCTCCAAGATAAAAGAGGCAAGAGAACTCGCCAAGAAATTGGACAGACCTACCAAACAGGTGATGATAGAGGCCAGAATAGTGGAGGCATCCACAAGCTTTTCCCGGGAACTGGGAGTCCAGTGGAATTTCCAATTGCAGCACAGAAACGATTCTTCAATGGCATGGAGAGGAACACCCGAGTGGGCATTGAACAAC
>QMLZ01000016.1 GCA_003646995.1 Deltaproteobacteria bacterium
CCTTTTCCTGTTCTTCAGCCTCTCGTATCAACCTATTATTAGTGATAGCTTCCTTAATTGCCTGATCCAGAGTTAGCCTGGCTACTTGGTCTTTTCCATAGGTGGGCATGCAAGGCGCGATCAAGAAAAGGGCCAAACCCATGACGAGGATCCTATTTAAGAGGGCCTTCATCAGCTAGCCTCCTTTCTCACTGGTTTTTTCTTATCCTTGAAACCATCAAGGGCCGCTTGTTTGTTCGCTACCAATTGATTGAAAAATATGTTCATTATGACATCCAATTTGTCAGGATAAGGGTGCTTGTCGGGATTCTTGAGCCACAGAAAAAGGAAGCCATTACTCAGGCTGTCAAAGGCTACGGCAAGGGAGTAAGGGTCTGCTATGTTATTGAAAATGCCCTTTCTAAGGCCGCTCCTAAACACTTTGGCAAGTTTTTGAAGAACCTCGTCACGGCTTTTCCACAGCTTGGCATCAAGGTCAGTCTTAACATCTGAGTTTGCTCCCCTTGCTTCAGCAAAGTAGAGTCTGATGACTGGCAGGTTTTCTGAGAATAACTCTCCTTTTTCAACTACATAGTTTCTTAGTTTTTCAATTTCAGTAGTATGAGCATCTAAGACAGAAAAAAGCCTTGCATGGAAGGTTTCTGCCAATCGAAGCACCAGGGACCTGTAAAGGTCTTCTTTTGTGTCAAAGAACTTATAAAGAGTGCCGATCGCAAATTCCGCCTCACTGGCGATTTCCTGCATTGAAACATTATGAAAGCCTTTATTGGAGAACAGTTTCAGGGCTGCATCAAGTATTTCATTTCGGTGCCTGATTTGCTCTCTTTCTTTCCTGGAAAGTGCGTTAGACCCCATGATGAATAAGTCCTTTGTGAACTATGATTATATTCTGTGAATTAGCATTCATATGATGAACCGAAATTATATTTTTCATGGTATCTTTGTCAAGGTAATATAGAAGGGAAGAGAGACATTAAGGAGCAGGAGGTACAAGGCAGGAAAAGGGATAAAGGACAAAGGTATAAGAGAAAAGCCTCATAGCAGAGGAAATAGGAAAGGTTTAACCTTTAGCCTCCTGCTTTTGGCTAGTCAACTTTAGGTCACTTTGGCTCACTTTTCTGTTTCGCCATTTGTTTGAGAATTTGTCCAAGGGCCTCAAGTTCTTTCCCGTATCCGGCCCAATCACCCTGCCGCAGAAACATATTGGCCTTTTGGTAGTGCTCAAGAGCTTTTGCGGCGAGGTCTCCGTGAGTCAAAACCACTTTCTTGCCAGGCGCAGACAATGAACGGTAAGAGGGTTTTCCCAACAATACAGAGAGAGCTGTCTGAAGGTCCTTTTGCATAGTCAATCGGTTCCCAAATGCCACTATGACCCTCTTGAGCTCTGGGAGTGCGGCCGTTGCACCCGGGCCGGTTGCCGATGGGTAGTTACGGGTCGCCCGCTTCTGGACAAAACGGGAGCGGCGCGGTGGGGCCGCTGCCTGGGGGGCGGATTTTTCTTCTTGGTTTGCCACCAGGTACACAGGCTCTACGTAAACAAAGGTATTTCGAATGGGAATAGCCAAGAGGTTTCCCCTTATTACCGTGGAACCCCTTTGCCCCCATAGCGTCAGTTCGCGAGAGATTTTCGTCTGTTGATCCACCCGGGCCTCAATCTGCATTGGACCAAAAACGAGTTTTTCCTTAGGCAGTTTGTATACAATCAATCTGCCGTAATCGGGCTGGTCGCATCTTGCTGCCATCCATGCGATCATATTGTCTTTTTTTGAAGGGGTGAAAGGTATCATCAAAACGAATTCGTCCTTTTTTTCATTGGGGAGTCTCAAAATCACATGATATGGTTCCATCTTTATCGGGCTGTTACCATATATCTCGCTTGGAACTTCCCACAAATCTTCCTGATTATAGAATACCTGCACTTCTTTCATGTGGTAGCTTTTATAGACTTGGGTCTGCACCTTGAACAAATCCTTGGGGTATCGAATGTGTTTCTTCAGGTCCTTGGGCATGTCTTCAAATCTTTTAAAAAGCCGTGGGAAAATATCTTTCCAGCTTCTTAGAATCGGATCCTTTTCGTCAATAACGTAGAAAGTTACACTGCCGTTATATGCGTCAATTACGACCTTGACCGAGTTCCTCAGGTAATTTATCCACATGCCCTCTTGGAGGCGGGATCGAGTTGAATAGGGATACATGTTGGAGGCAGTATACCCATCCAGTAGCCAATAGAGCTTGCCCTTGGATATCACCAGGTAAGGGTCCGAGTCATATGCCAAAAAAGGGGCTATTGCCCGGACGCGCTGATCAATTTTTCTATTGTACATGATCCTGCTATTGTCACTTATGTAACTTGTGAACACAATCTGGGGATCGAAGAACTCAACAGAGAAGAGCAACCTCCTAAAAAAGGATCCAATCGGCACACCGCCTTTTCCCTCGTAAGAGGTATAAACGTTCTTATCCCCTTTGGGATAGTCAAATTCCTCCGCCTTTGTATTGACCAAGACATAACTTTTGGTTGCCTCACCATAGTAAATCTCCGGCCTCTTAATCCTAAGGTCCACATCAATAGAAGGGGGCAGATCCTTGATAATCAACCGTGGGAGGCCCTCGCTTGTTACCTCACTTACGAGGCTGGCGGTAAGTCCGTAACCGTGCGTGTAAATCAAGTGCCTGTTTACCCATGTATTTGCCTGAGGGGGCAATTGATCGGCAACGAGTTCCCGGGCCGAGAGATTAATCTGTCTATAGGAACCGGTGATCTGATAACGGTCCACGTCCACGTCCATGAAATTGTAGTAAAGTCGAATGGCCTGCAACTGGCGGTATGTTTGAAGCAGGGGCCGCTTGTCCCAGATCCTTATGTTTTCTATTGTTCCTTTGTCGGCCTGTATATCGTTCATGCTCAGTTGCTCTAAGGCGGGGAAGTCCACTTCTTGAATTTTGTCCAGGCCATAAGCAGTGGTGGTGTATTTTATGTTATTGGAAATGTATGTTGATTCCTTTGCCAGCTCATTGGGTTTTACAATCAATTTTTGCACTCCCATAGGGGCGAGATTGGAAAGAACGAAGATCAATCCCATCCAGATGACAGCAACCATAGCAATAGTCCTGTTTGTCCGGAGCCGAAAGACATTTGAAAACAAGAAGATGGAAAACGCCAGGGAGGCAACAGCAATAACTATATAAACCGGGATCCTGACATGGACGTCCGTGTAGCAAGGCCCAAAGGCCGCTCCGTTGGTAGAGTACATCAGTCCGTAAATCTTTAGATAATAACCCCACCCGATCAGCAGGAGAATGAGGCCTGCCAAGAAGATAAGGTGACGCTTGGCAATCGTGGCCACCTTCAATTTAGGTACGCTAGGGGGTCTGTCCTCCAGTTGGCTGAATTCCATGGTTCCGGTGAGTTGGATAGCGCCACTTTTGAAATACCACAGTGCTGTGAATATTCCGATAAAGATCAGGCATGCCAGGATTTGCCCTTTAATGAACAGATAAAAGGGTAATGTGAAGACATAAAAAGAGATTTCTTTCTTTAAAATGGGGTCCTCCATTCCAAATGGCTTGGAATGAAGATACCGTAGTAGGATATCCCAGTTTGAGGAGGCCTTTATGGCCATTATGAGACCAACAAAAAGCACAAGGCCGACAACGATAAGGGTTCCCGCCCCTCCCGTAAGCCCGGTCTGAGCAAGCGGGTTGCCGGGCGCATGTGATACGGGCATTATGCCCGCCCTCTTACTCAATCGGGAGGCTACAAATATGCTGAGTAACGCGGTCACAACAAACAGCAGCCACAAGGCAAAACCCAGGCCGAACTTACTCAACAGCGTGGTCCAAAATACTGAAGAATAACCCAGGTTGCCGAACCAGAGCCAATCAGGATAGACTGATATGGACCACCACAGTAGGACAAGGAAAATTCCCATGACTGCGAGAAGGATATTTTTTCCCATAAAAAGACTCCTCTTCCGGGCGGGACAAATGAAGCGCTAAATGTCTTTCGTTAATGTAGGATTATTGAATCATAGGCCTTTGATCCATTCAGTGCAAGAAAATTAAAGAGCAGAGGTATTTTCTGTTGTGGGAGAGTCAAAGCTAAAGTCCGCTGTACTGCCAACTGTCCAAAGGTTAGAAAGATTAGCTGGTCGCCTACCCCCCCCTAATTGGTTATCTTTTTGGGTCCCGTTGGCGTCCACGCTTCATCGTGGATTCTCAAGCTGAGGATATCAGGCCTGGAATAATGGCCCAGGCAATCGAAGTAGGCCTTTGCAAGGTCCCTTTCACCAAGGTCGATTTCCTTGTGCACTATGCATTCCTTGTTAAACACCGGACCCTCTATGATCACGCCGGAAGGATTGACTATGCAACTTCCTCCTACTGCCAAATTGTACTTCATGGATTCTTTCAAGTCCGGGGGTATGTCCGATTCCTTCATATACCAACTGCAGCTTACCACAAACACCTGGTTTTCAATGGCATGCTGTCGAATGGCGCTCTCTATGTCGCACGTTTTCCCGCCCGGTTCGGCAGACTTGGCACCAAGATGCCCATCCAGTTTCCACCAGCCGGGCCACAGGGAGCAATGAATCTCTTCTCCCTTGACGGCCATGGCCGCCCGCAGCAGTGTCATATGGTGTTCATAACAGATACATGCGCCGATATTACCAATGTCCAAGGCAAAGGTCCGGATATCCCTTGCATCACCCATTCCCCAGTAGACCCGCTCAGAGTGAGTGGGCATGAGCTTCCTGTGCCGGCCGACAACTTCCCCTTTTCTGCTTATAACTATGAGGGAGTTATAAACCGTGCGGCTCCCAGGCTGATCACTTAACTCATTTATTCCAACCACACAGTTTACCTTGGCCTTCTTGGCCGCCTCTGCCATCTGCCTAGCCTCTTTTCCATTCCAGAAAATGGCGCTCTGGATGATTCGCGCTGCCAACTCCGTGGATTGGCGGACGCTTACGCTCCCCCGCCAGTATGGGTAGCCGCAGAAGTAAACCTCGGGAAAAACCAAGAGGTCTATGCCAAGGTCCCCGGCCTTCTCAATATAGTGGCAAGTTTTCTCTAGAGTTTTCTCCTTGTCAAAAAAATGCGGAGAAATTTGTGCAGCACCTACACGTATCTTTTTCATGTCAGCCCCCTTTAAAACCCTTTAGTTTGTGCAACCGATTCTATTTTATGTTGTAGAGTTTGTCAGTCATTTTTTAGACCTGCATTCCGACAGGTTTGAACCAAGTCTGAACCAGCTATTAACCTTAGATTTGAAAGGAGAGGGCAATGGAGTCAACAACTCAGGCCATCACATTATTCATTACTACATACGGCTTAAAGGTGATCGGCGCCATAATTATTCTGATATTGGGGCGGATTGCAGCTGGAATAGGACGGCGTGTTATCCAAAGGATAGTGGAGAGGGCGAAAACAGATCCATCAATTGTTTCGTTTGCCGGCGGACTTACCTATGTGCTGGTTCTCACCTTTGCGGTGCTTGCAGCCTTTGCCAAGTTTGGGATAGAAACGGCTTCTTTCGTTGCCATCCTGGGAGCGGCAGGGTTTGCCATTGGGTTTGCCTTGCAGGGGTCTCTTGGAAACTTTGCGGCAGGTGTTTTGATCCTGGTGCTGAAACCATTTAGGGTAGGTGATGTCATTGAAGGAGCCGGCCAAATGGGTGTGGTCAAGGAGATTCAGCTGTTTACAACTGTCATAGCCACCTTTGATAACATCAAAGTCCTCATACCCAACGGTAAGCCCTTTGGAGATGTCATCCGCAATGTTACGGGATACGATACCAGAAGAGTCGACTTAGTGATCGGTATAGGATACGGTTCATCAATCCAAAAGGCCATTGAGGTAGTCAATGGACTGATTAAGGCCGATGAAAGGATTCTCGATGAACCCGCTCCTCAGATTGCGGTCTCCGAGTTGGCAGATTCCAGCGTTAATCTTGTGGTCCGGCCCTGGGTGAAAAAAGAGGATTACTGGGCCGTGAAATTTGACCTTACCCGTAAAATTAAAGAGGCCTTCGATGAGGCTGGTATTGAGATCCCATTTCCTCAAAGGACAATACACATGGTTCAGGAGGCCTGAAACACAGAGGAAAAAACCAATTGCAGGCAGGCTCTCACGGTGGGCACCGGCCCCGCTTGATCAATGGTTCTGCTTGATTTAGTGAGGAACACTTTGGGGCCGGGTTTCAATTGTGAGTTCTGCCCCTGGGGAGCCTGTAAGAAAAACGCCGAACAAGTTTCTTTTCCTTGCGTTGACGATAATATACATGCGGTGGCTTATGCTGTTCAGAAACCTCTTGAGCGAAAAGAGGCGACCATTAAACAGGAGGTAACCGGAGCCAGGGCACTTGATGTCAAAGCTCTTGGTGATAATTATACTTGCCTTTTGGGTGACTGGACATTTGACATAATGAAAGGACAAGTGAAATCGCCACTGCCTAATTATTACTCGTGATGGCCCATACCCACACTGGATCTGTGCACTGGCCGAAGGCCAGGTGGCCAGTGTTATGGCGCAGACCACGAGGGTTATAAGCTGTATCTTCAAGCAGATACTCCTCCAGCTCACAGCGTATGTTCTCATTTCCCTAATAGGGTCGCAAGATGAATTTGTCAAATTTTTTGCAGCAGGCCTGTAGGATTGAGCCTCAGGCACCAGCCCGACGGCTTTGGCCTAGTGCTGGCTTGCCCGCCTTGACCTGCCTTCCGGGAGTCGGTGTGGGGGGCCAGGAGTTCGTAGATACGGGCATCTAGATCCCGCAAGGATTCCATGACGTCCTCTATGCCAGGTTTTCTTTCCTTTTCATGTTGGCTGTGCGGACAAATTTTGCGTAGATCTTCTGGCATCAGTGGTCCCCTGGTAGCAGGCATCTTGTCCTGAGATCTTTACCTGTTAATCTCAGATACCATCAGTTTTCTCTTTTCTAACAAAAACATCGGAAGATTTTTTTGTTTAGTAAAACAACGGGTCAGAGACTGGAAAGGGACCGTGGGGGTTCCGTGGCCAGGAAGGTTATTCTACGCTGGCCAGTGGTCATTCCATGGCCGAAGCTTTTCATAGGCCCTTGCAGCACGAAGCACTAGATCTTCGCGATGATGGAGGGCAACGATCTGGAGGCCTGCCGGTAAACCGGAGCGCGTCAGACCAGAGCGGACAGTGGCCGCGGGATGCCCTGATATATTAAAAGGAAAGGTAAAGGCCACCGCCCATAGGATGGGGATAGAATGGCCTTCGATCTCAGAAGGGGGTGGGCCGCCTGCCCCGAAGGCCTCAGTGGGGAGGGTTGGGGTAAGCAAAAGATCATATTGATTAAATATCTTCCATAGGGTGTTGTTAAGTTCAGTGATTGCTTTGGCATGGTCTGCCCATTTGTCTAGGCCGAGGCCTCTTACGTAGTCTAATGATGCAATAATAGCTCGGCCTATGTCATTGCGATGCTCGGGGAGTATCTCTTTAATCTGGATATAGAGTTCCTTGCACACCAGGTCTGACCACACCTCGCTCATGTCAGGGAAACAGCCCCTCCACAGCTCTACAATATGCCCCAGTTCCTGGAAATCTAAGGCCGCCTTCTCCGCAAGCTCAGCTACATCAGCTTGGACTAAAGCGAAACCCATATCAGGAGAGAAGCATATTTTGAGTCGCGGCAGTTTTTTTTCGATGCGCTGAAGATAGGATCCGGGCTTAGGCAGGGACGCGGGATCTGCATGGTGATAACCTGATGCGGTGTCCAGGTAAAGGGCCGCATCTGCTACGGTACGGCAGAGAGGTCCCAGTGTCCATAGACCAGTGGTGTTCAGGCGATGGAAAGGCCCCAAGGGTATCCTTCCAAAAGTTGGCTTGATTCCGAAGCACCCCGTGTAGCAGGCGGGGATACGGATAGAGCCTCCTGCATCGGAACCTGTTGCCAACGGCACCATACCTGCCGCCACGGCCGCGGCTGACCCCCCGCTGGAGCCACCGGGAGTCCGTTCAAGATTCCAAGGGTTACGCGTTACGCCGAACAGCCTGTTCTTGGTGAATCCTGTAAATCCAAACTCAGGGGTGTTGGTTTTTCCTATTACTATGGCCCCGGAGCGCTTCAGCCGAGCTACCTGGATGGAGTCGCGGACAGCTACATTGTCCCTAAACGGAATTGACCCATATGTCGTGGGGAGGCCTTCTACATCTTCAAGGTCCTTTACCCCTATAGGAATCCCCGCGAGGGGACCGGGGTCTTTACCCCTAGCCAAGGATTCGGCAATGGCCTTGGCTTCTTCCAGGGCCTCCTGCGCGCGAAGTGAAACAAAAGCATTTATGGAGGGATTCAGCTTTTCAATCCGCTCAAGGCAGTGATGAACCAGGTCCACTGGAGACAGATCTCCTTTGTGTATTAGCCGCGATAGTTCCAGTGCTGGTTTATAAGCAAGGTCGGCCATAGATTTCCTCGCGTAAGTGGTTTATATCCAAATTTAAAAATTCGGTAACGTGGCAAGCTTTTGAGCAGGGCCAGGACAGGCAGGCGGGATGGTTGCCACTGCTTCCCTGCATATTTCGTCCATTTGCCGGGTCATATTAATACCCCTAAGAGAAAATGCCGCCTGAAAGAGACCCACTGCAAGCGAGATCGGATCAAGGGCTACCCTTACGGTGTGATCTCTCCTCGTGTCATTGAAGCGCCAAAGAAGCTCGCCGTTTTTAGTGGAATACATCTCGAGTGTCAGGCCAACGGCCAATTGGGTGTAAAGGAAAGCATAGTAATAATCAAAGTTTTTCACGTATCCGAATACTACTGCGTCTACTCCAAGCAGCTTTCCCAGCCTGAGCACCGAGGTGGCTTTGACCTCTTGGAAGCCACTTATCCCATGGCGAGCCAGGATTTCATCTGCGTCTTCCGGATGAAGCAATCGGTATCTACGACGAGACAGCTGACCGAAAAAGGTCAAGCGCATTTCCGAGGCAAGTGCTTCTGGAGTAATCTTTTGCTTGTGCCAAAGGGTTGCGAGCAGCTCCTCGCTTCCTTCAATCCTGCCCTCTCCCACTAGGCTCTTGAATGGGAGTACGGCTATTGTCTTAGGGGGGTCTTTTTCAAAGTCCGGGTGCACAAAGAGACGCCCGGAGGGGTCCATTTCGTAAATCCTGTCCACAAGGGTCTTGCTTTTTTTTGGTGCACAGGAACTGACAAGGAGCACAAAGGCCATGAAAAAAACTAGGCCGCAAAAAGGAAAAAATCCCGACAGACCTCCGCCCGGGCATGGAGCCCTAGGCCGAGATCCTTGTTTGCAGGCATTAAAGCAATTCATCTTCCCGGCAACTCTTTTGGGTAAACTGTCGCTTTACAAGAACTCCCCAAAGATCTCCGAAAAGGATCACATCTTTGATAACGCCCTTGACTGGAACCGCGTCTTTTGAGAGCCAACCCACTATTTTCCCTGATTTTGAGGAGACGTCTTCCTTCAATACCCTGAATCGCACAAAGTAGTCCATGTTTTTTGGTCTCAATTCTTGGGCTCGCGCGTTTGCTGCTTCTCTTTCCGAACCTATGGTCAGGTCCAAGTAATTAAACCCTTCATGGATGTAAAGTGGGAGATGGTATGTCTTGTCCCTTTGCAAGCAGCCGTAATACCCATTTCTGAAATTGTAGAACAGTGTTAGATAATCTTCATAAAGAATATTCCCCTCCATGGGCACCACCTTGTGAGTCTCTTGCCCCTCTGGTGTCCTGCGGGCAAATATCAATTCCTTCTGTTTGTAATTAAAGGTGACCGTTCTAATACCCACTTTGTTTTTACGTTTTTTCCTCAGCCGAAAATAAAGGGGTGAAAGCCTGTCGCCTTCTTCATCGTAGGATGAATAGGATGTGTAAGAGTATCTGCAGCGACCCACAAGCCAATCTACGAAGCCAGCGGTTTTGCCGGTCATGCAGGCAATGAAAATGGGCCTTGTGGGAGATTTGCAAAGCCTGACTCTAGCTTCTCCACAATGCGAAAGCAGCCAGAAGCCAATTTGATAGTCAAGCTGCTCTCCAAGATATTTATGGATTAGGTTATCCCCGATTCGCTCTTTGGGGGTTATGTCCCCTTGGAACAGTAAAATAGGTGGGCAAATTGATGCCAGCAATGAAAGTCTAAGAAAATTGCGCCGGGTTACCGGCTTGTGAGCTGAGGCAAGAGCTGGATTTTCATGAGAAAAGGCCATAGTCTTGGATCGCAACAGCGCGGACCCACAAGCTACCCACTGACAGCTTGTATCGTATTTGCACGGGGTAGCGGTGTGAATCCTTCGTTACCCACAATGTAAAAGCCTTTATCTCATCTTTATTTTCTTTTTTCAATTCCTTTCCTGTCTCTTTCTTACTCGACCAATAGGAGAGGGTACACTCTATCTTGTAAGTACCAAAGGATCCCGCAGGCACGTCAACTTTTTCTTGGCCTATAAGCTTGCCCTGGATTCTGAACTTTCTGCTTCCCGTAAGCCCCTCGAAGGCCGCGGATGGATTTGTCGGGGAGAGCCGATGCCTCAGGTTGTAAAAGGCAGAAAGGGGGTCCATGCTTAAGGGTGTAATGGGGAACTGCTCTATTATTGTTTCCCCTGTCTTTTTGTCAGGATGTATGAAAGTGGCTTCCCGGGTCTGCCTGTTGAAAACCACCTTTTCTTTCCATCTGTTCTCACCGTCTTTGATGGTGGTTTCCATCAAATACGGGAGCAGGGAATCGGGGTTGACGAAGGATTCCATCCTGTCATTCCAAAAGCTATTCATGGCGGCCTGGTGGGTGAGCCGGTAAATCTCGCCCTCCTGCTCGGTGGAGGTGTTGTACACCTCCATGTAGGTATGAATCAGGGGTATAAAAGACCATTTTACCTTGAACTCTATGCGCTCTTTTAATGTAGACACATATTGATCACCTAAATTGTTCCCCACAGACGCAAAGCTGAAAAGCGAGGCGCTAAGAAAGATCAAAGAAAACAAAGTCCCGACCAAGCAAAAAAGTCCTCTCCTAAAAATCAAAATATTCTCCTTGTAATACTAGAGTTTGTTTCGAACACCGGTGCTATTTACTCTTGACTTCTTCACCGGCATCGGAAAATTCAGACTCAACAAAAGGCAGAAATTCAAGATCCTCGGTTTCCACAATCTCAAAGTCACCAGGCTCTGAGTCACTGTCCTGTTCCCACTCCGAGCTGAGCCCAGTGGGATAGCCTGTATGATTCCTGGCGCTTAAGCTCCTAAGCTGGTCCATTTTCTCCAGCTCCCTCTGGCAATTGACACAAAGGGTTGTTTCGGGCACTGCCAGGAGCCTTTTGGCCGGAATAGGTTCGCCACATTCTTCGCAAATTCCAAAGTTTTCATCTTGTGTGACCTTTTGAATCAGCCGGTCAATCTGTTTCAACTCTCGGGTCTTTCTTTCTATCAGGCTGTAGTTGCTGGCAGCCGAAATCTCTCGCTGCGCGTGATCGGACTCGTCTGTAAATTGGTCCCCATAGAGGTGCCCGTTATACGCCCTCTGGTTTTCAATAAGCCTCTGGAGTGCTTCTTCAAACTCCCTGCGCTTCTTGTTGAGTTGCTCTAGAAATTTCTTCCGATTTTTTTGCATAATCTCACCTCCCTTAGAAGGGGTTGAACTCAATACTGTTTGTAACCAAAACGTTTACCAAATTCCGGCAGAGCCAAAATCTGCAGAATCTAAATCGTCCTACTTGCTGCTTATCTTTAAGGGATATTTCAGAAAACCGAATAGGATAACGCTGACGGAGATCCTGTCTAGATAAGCTGTGCAAAGGGCATGAGTTTCGTCCTCAGCATGCGCTAAGAGCATACGGATATTAGTTACTTTTTCCTTTTTGTCAAGCGAAAAAATGATATTTTTTTCAGGTGTGCACCAGAAAAATTTTCCCACCCAGCCTACCCTTGCCTCCGCTCTCACCCCTCCTTGATATTGCAATCCGCATGCTCTATACTGCGGGCGCGGGAAGGGGGTTGGTCCGCGGCAACTTAGCTTTTACAGGAGCTGATGAACCCCATGTTTATTACATTCGAAGGCATAGAGGGCTGTGGAAAGTCCACCCAGGCCCGACTTCTCTTTGGGGCCTTGAGGAAAAGGGGGATCGAGGCCCTATTGACCAGAGAGCCGGGAGGGACCAGGATCGGAGAGAAAATCAGGAATATACTCATGTCCACTGCAAACAGTGAGCTTTGTGCTGCAGCGGAGTTTCTTCTGCTCGAGGCGGATAGGGCGCAGCACGTGGCACAACTCATTGGGCCGGCAGTTGAGAAGGGCATAGTGGTGATATGCGACAGATTCTGCGACGCGACTGTGGCCTACCAAGGGTATGGTAGGAAAGTTGACCTAGATTTTATTGAAAAGTTAAACAGTTATGCCTCCAATGGACTGAGGCCCGATAAAACATTTCTTTTGGATTGCCCGGTAGAAGTTGGACTTAGCAGAGCGATTGAGAGAAACGAGAGGATTCAAAAGCAGGCAGAGGGGCGATTCGAGGCAGAAGACCTTGAGTTTCACCAGAGGGTGCGCAAAGGTTACTTGGCCCTCGCGCAGAAAGAACCGGATCGTTTCGTTGTGCTGGACGCGACCAAGGTTCGTGAAAAACTGGCAGTAGAAGTGTGGCAGGTGGTAGAGAGCTTGTTGGGTTGAAAGGCATGAGCAGTCTCCGAATAATACAATTTTCCCATATCCTGGGCCAAGAAAAGGCCAAAAGGATCGTCCAGCAAGCTGTATTGAGCGGTAGGGTCCCGCATGCCTACCTTTTCACCGGGATAACGGGGGTGGGCAAGACTTCCTTGGCTACAGCTATGGCTGCTTCGCTGAATTGCAAGTCGAGAAAAAGGGTGGAGGCATGTGGGAAGTGCAGCTCCTGCAGGCAGATATCGAGCGGTAATTTCCCTGATTTTTCTTTAATCAGTCCTGAGGGCGGAGCCATCAAGATTCGGCAAATCAGGGAGGCACAGGATTCCATGCGGTTCGCTCCCATGGCCGGGCCTTACCGGGTCGTGATCCTGGACCAGGCGGAGACCATGACCGATGAGGCGGCCAATGCCTTCCTGAAAACCCTCGAGGAGCCGCCTAAAGGTAACGTGCTTGTATTGAACGCGGTGGAGCCGGCAAATCTGCTGCCCACCATTGTGTCCAGGTGCCAAAGGGTGCCGTTTGTACCTCTCGCAACGGAACAGATTGTGGACTACTTGGTTAATGAAACAGGGATGCAAGGGGAAAAAGCAGTGGTGCTGGCAAGAGTCGCGGAAGGGAGCCTGGGCAGGGCTATAGCAATGGCCCAGAGCGACTTCTTGGAACAAAGGGAGAAGTGGCTTAAGAAGGCAATGAAAATCCCTGAGCTAAATGCGGCTGCCGCCTTTGATATGGCCTTAGAGCTGTCTGGGGAAAAGGGCGCCGACGTTGAACAGGGGTCCAAATATGAAGTAGGGGGGCTTTTGGACTTGCTCGGTGTATTGGCGATGTGGTATCGAGATCTGTTGCTCTTAAAAACGGGTGGGGCTCAGAGCCTCCTGGTAAATGCGGACCTTTTGGGCGAGTTGAAAAGTTTTGCAAGAAAATTTAAACTGTTACAGGTATATGAGTCACTGCTGATCCTAGACCAGGCCCAAAGGGATATCAGGATGAGAAGGAACAAGGCGCTCGTGCTTGAAAAGATGGTGCTGAGCCTGAGGGATCTGGCCAGGTCATCAACCCAGATTAGTTGATACCGCGCGATCTTTTCTTTTGTATTTCAGCATTTGAGTGCTCTGATTTTGAATTAGGCGTGAGAAGTGAACAAGATAGTAGGCGTTAAGTTCAGAAACAACGGTAAGGTATATGATTTTGACTCGGGCCACTTTGTTCTCAAGAAGGGGGACAAGGTGATGGTAATTACAGAAGAGGGCCCGGCCATTGGATGCGTATGTACCGACCCCCAGAACCGTAGCCCAAGAGACACCAATCGTCCCCTTAAAAAGATCTTCCGCCTTGCCACTGACGAAGAGGTTCGACGGTATGAAGAAGGTATCAAAACAGAACAAGAAGTGTATCGATATTGTTATCAGAGGGTGAGGGAAAGGGAGATTCCGATGAGTCTGGTGGGGGTGGAAAGACGGTTTGATGGCAGCAAGATAGTTGTCTATTTTACGGCTGAGGGCAGGGTGGACTTCAGGGAACTGGTCAAGGATCTGGTAAAAAGATTTCGCACCAGGATTGAAATGCGGCAGATAGGTGTAAGGCACCAGGCCAAGATGGTGGGTGGATTGGGTACTTGCGGGAGGCCTTTGTGTTGTGCCACGTTCATCCATTCCTTTGAACCTGTGACTATTAAGATGGCAAAAGAACAGAACCTTTCCCTCAACCCAAGCAAGATCTCCGGGATGTGTGGAAGACTTATGTGTTGTCTGGCCTTTGAGGAAGATTTTTATAAGGAGGCCAAAAAGGAGATGCCCAAGGTGGGCAAACGGATACAAACTAAATTTGGTGAAGGTAAGGTGGTTCGCCAGAACGCGCTGAAGAGAACCGTAACAGTGTTGCTTGAATCCGGAGCAGAGACAGAGGTGGACGTCGCAGACATTAAACTGGAAAATAACAAAAAAGACAAGGAGAGAAGGTGAGTTGGCAAAGAGATTTTATGTAACGACACCAATCTACTACGTGAACGCAGCACCTCATATCGGGCATGCGTACACCACAATCGTGGCTGATGTCTTGAAGCGTTTTTACATGCTGAGAGGGTACGAAACATTTTTTCTTACTGGTACGGACGAGCACGGTGACAAGATAGTGACCGCTGCCAAGGAAGCCGGGGAGAGCCCCCAGGCCTATGTTGACCGTATCAGCACGCTTTTCCGAGAACTCTGGCCAAGGCTCAATATCATTAACGACCATTTTATCCGGACCACGGATCTTGAGCACAAGAGAGTAGTGCAGCTCATCCTTAAAAAAGTCAATGATAACGGCGACATTTACTTCAGCGAATACGAAGGGCTTTACTGTTTTGGCTGCGAGCGGTTTTACACAGAAAGGGAGTTGGTGGATGGGAAATGCCCTGACCATCAAACAGAACCGCAAGTTATCAAAGAATCCAACTACTTTTTCAGGATGAGCAAATACCAGGACTGGCTCATTGACCATATTAAAAGCAACCCTGGGTTCATCCGTCCCGAGCGTTACAAGAATGAGGTCCTGTCTTTTTTGAGCGATCCGCTGGAGGATCTGTGTATTTCAAGACCCAAGACTCGGCTTGATTGGGGTATTCCCCTTCCTTTTGACGATAACTACGTGACATATGTGTGGTTTGATGCCCTTATCAATTACATATCCGGCCTAGGTTTTCCCGATGGGGAGCTGTTTGAAAGGTTCTGGCCTTATGCCCAACATTTGGTGGCAAAGGACATCTTGAAGCCCCATGGCATTTATTGGCCATGCATGCTCAAGTCCGCGGGTATTGAGCCCTATCAGCACCTCAATGTGCACGGGTATTGGAACATAAACGAAGGAAAGATGTCAAAGAGCCTGGGAAACGTCGTGCGACCCTTGGACCTTGTGGGTATTTACGGGCTCGATGCATTCAGATACTTTCTGCTCAGGGAAATGGTGTTTGGGTTGGATTCGGAGTTTAGCGAAGAGGCCCTTGTGGGGAGGATAAATTCTGACCTGGCCAATGACTTGGGCAACCTGCTGCAGAGAAGCATGACCATGGTTCAAAAATATCTGGACGGTCGCATGCCTGATCGCGTTGACCCTGAACCCGAGGATGACGCAATCAGACAGGCGGCTTTGGAAACCATTGACAAATACGAGACATTCATGACTGATATGGCCTTTCACAAGGGGCTTATTGCAATATGGGAACTGATAGGGAAGGTAAACAAATACATAGATACAACGGCACCGTGGGTCCTGGCCAAATCTGACCGCAAGAGACTGGACTCGGTTTTATATCACATCATAGAGGCATTGAAGGTAATATCTGCATTAGTTTGGCCGGTAATGCCTGGGTCGGCGGAGAAGATGCAAGCCTATTTAGGGATGGACAAGAGGGGCCAAGAGCTTTGCCTTGATGATATGAGGCGGTGGGGCAGTCAGAAGTCCACGAGGCCGATTGTCAAGGGTGAGGCATTATTCCCCCGGGTTGAAATGAAAAGGGAAGAGACTCATGCGGAGGCGGAGGAAAAAGACATGGAAGATAAGAAGATCGGGCTAATTTCATTTGATGAGTTCCAGAGGCTTGATTTGAGAGTTGGTACCATTGTGAAGGCAGAAAACGTGCCGAAATCCAAGAAACTGGTTAAGCTGATCATAGATATGGGGGAGGAGCGGACTGTGGTGGCGGGTATTGCCGGACAATATGACCCGGAGGAGCTTGTCGGCAAGCAGGTTGTTCTGGTTGCAAACCTTCAGCCTGTCAAGCTTATGGGCATTGAGTCCCAGGGAATGGTATTGGCCGCTGAGGATGAGAATGGGATTCATCTGCTGACGGTGGATAGGGATACTAAACCGGGTAGCAAAGTAAGGTAAGCGGAGAAGATAGCAATTTTCGTGGTCACCACTTATAACTGTAACTCTATCCGTGCTAGGCTGGCCCTTGTCAAGGGATGGGTGGAGGCCCATGGCCCTGATGTGCTTTGCCTTCAGGAAACCAAGGTCCAGGACAAGGACTTCCCTGCAATAGAACTTGAGGAGCTTGGCTATAATGTCATTTACAAAGGTCAAAAGTCATATAATGGTGTGGCCATTTTGAGCAAGGCCGAGGCAAGGGATGTAAGAGACAGCCTTGGGCCGGAGTACCGAGAGGCCAGGTTCCTCAGCGCGGTGATTGAAGGAATCCCCATATTGAACGTATACGTGCCCCAAGGGGTTTCCCCGGACTCGGAAAAGTTCCAGTACAAGCTGCAGTGGTTGGAGACCTTACGCCAATACCTCGCCAGCAACTACAGCCCCCATGACCCACTTCTACTGGCAGGTGATTTCAATGTGGCCCTTGAGCCGAGGGATGTGTATGATCCAGAGGGTCTTGATGGTGAGGTGGGATTTCATCCCCTGGAGCGAAAGGCCCTGCGAGAGCTGTTGGACTGGGGATTGAAGGATGTCTTTAGGCTTCACAATCATAGCGGAGGGCTTTACACCTTTTGGGACTACAGGATTCCGAACGCCCTGAAAAGGAAGATGGGCTGGAGGATCGATTACGTCTTTGCTACTGCGCCATTGGCCGAGAAATGCACCTGGTCATGGGTAGACGAAGAGGCCAGGGCCCTCAAAAAGCCTTCAGACCATGCCTTTCTGGTAGCAGAGTTCGATTTGCAGTAATTATTTTGCTCTTAGCCTCGCCTAAGGACTCCGTCTATGCCCAATTCAAAGGGCATCGGCCTTGAGTAAAGCAGGTTCAGATGTCATTGGAGGGGCAGAGCTTAAAAATGGGACAATTCCCATGGTCCGGCTTGCGTGACTTGCATACCGCTCTTCCGTGGTAGATCAGGAGATCTGAGAATCTCCGCCACTTGTCTTTTGGGAGTAATTTTTCCAGATCTTTTTCAATCTTGTCGGGCTCTGTGTTTTCTGTAAGTCCCAATCTCTTGGCCAGCCTTTTTACGTGAGTGTCAACGACGATTCCCGGGACATCAAACACAGCACCGAGTACGCAATTGGCGGTTTTTCGCCCCACACCTGGGAGTTTTAAGAGTTCCTCCATGGTGGAAGGGACTTCACCGTTGTACTTTTCAACCAGGGCCTGGGCGCATGCCTTGATGGATTTGGCCTTGTTTCTATAAAAGCCGGTCGGCCGGATGTCCTCTTCGAGCTCTGAAATGGGGACTCTTACGTAGTCTTGCGGCCCTTTGTATTTCTTGAATAATTCCTTTGTTACCTGGTTCACCCGCTCGTCCGTACATTGGGCGGAAAGGATGGTGGCAACGAGTAATTCAAATGGGTTCCGATACTTGAGTGCGGTTTTTTCTGTTGTGTACAGAGGATCGAGGATCTCAAATATCCTCTTGGCCCTTTCCCTTTTTTTCTTGAGGCTTTCCACAAGCGACCTCTTGGCTGTTGAATTGGTAACTTTTTATGCTGCATGAGTATAGGTTTTATCGGAGTCGTAAGTCAAGGGCATCGGGGCAAGGCGACCCGCGGTTTGCATCCTGCCCGGCCGGCATAGGCGGAGACACAAAAGGAGATGAGCGGCAAATTTTAACTGTTGACAGTGAAAGGATCGGGGCTATGATAATCAAGGGTATTTTGATGAAATAAGGTGATGTTAATGGAAAGAAGAAATCTTCTTGTAGTTTTGATGGCTGCGCTGTTTGCTTTTTGTTTTGTCGTGTCAAACACCGCACTGAATGTTTGTGCCACTGAGAAAAAGGGGGTAAAAATGGAGGATACAAAGAAATTAACAGAAGAGCAGGGTAAATACCTTCTTAAAGTGGCTAGGAAAACCATAGAGAATGCCCTTTTAGGTCGATCAGAGAAAGAACCAGAGGAACAGAGCCTGCCTGCCGTGTTTCATGAACGGAGGGGGACTTTTGTCACCCTGACTGAGCATGGTAACCTCAGGGGCTGTATCGGACATATCATACCTCATGAGTCCATCATAGACGGGGTGCGAATCAACGCGATAAATGCCGCTTTCAGGGATCCCAGGTTCAGGCCCTTGTCGCGGGACGAACTGGATCAGATCAAGATTGAGGTGAGCATCTTAACCGAGCCCAAGCCCTTGGAATACAAGGATGCGCAGGATCTCCTCAACAAGCTCCGTCCCGGTATTGATGGCGTCATCATAAAGAAAGGCTTCCATGAAGCCACCTTCTTGCCGCAGGTTTGGGAACAATTGCCAAGAAAAGAGGATTTTCTTACTCACCTGTGCCTTAAGGCAGGACTTGATGGGGATGCATGGAAGAGAGGAGACCTGGAGGTTTCCACGTACCAGGTGCAGGCATTCGAGGAAGAGGAATAGTCAAGAAAACCGTCCTGATGACAATGCTGCGGGGTGAATTTGAAACGGCTGCTCCTGTGGACCATCATAGGGACCGGAATATCTTCAATTTCCACGGAACTCCTTATTGTCAGAGAATTTCTGACCCAATTCCATGGCAATGAAATCACCATTTCCCTTGTGTTTTTTGTTTGGCTCCTGCTCACCGGAGCAGGCAGCCTCATAGAGAAGCTGTGGCGCCGCCCATCCCTTACATTTTACGGCGCACTCCTGTTATGCCTTGCTGTTTTGCCCCTATGCGAACTTGTCCTAATCAGGTATCTGAGGGAGATTTTTTTTATCCGCGGCGTGTCACCGGGATTTAATATGATAATTCTTTACGTGACCCTGCTCAGTGCGCCTTTTTGCCTGATTACGGGATTTGTCTTGCCTTATTCACAAAAGGTCATAAACGCTGCAGGATATGCATTTGACAGCGGCCAGCTTTACCAGGCGGATAACATCGGGGACATTCTGGGAGGCATGCTTTTCAGTTTCATCCTGGTCTATTGGTTGAGCCCGTTTAGAATCGTGGTGGTATCTTCTTTGTGCCTTCTTGGGTCGCTCATGGTGATCTTTGCTAAGGCAGGCAAGCGCTTGTGGTTGTGCAGTGCTGTTATTTTGGGCCTTGCTTTTGCGCTTGTATGCATGAACAGGGGATTCGAGCTGCAAACCCTTCGGAGTCAATTTGGAAATGTGGTGAGATACGTGGAATCGCCGTATGGAAGGATCGTTATCAGCCAAGATGGCAGGCAGCACACCTTTTGGGAATCAGGTACGCCCCTGTATTTTGATTCAGACATTGTAAGGGCTGAGGAAAAAATACATTACGCCCTGTCCCAGCGGGATACAGTGAAAAATGTCCTGTTGATATCAGGTGGGCTCGGGGAAACCCTCGAAGAACTTGCCAAGTATGGCCCGCGGCGGGTGGACTACGTTGAGTTGGATCCAAGGCTTACCTCTGTGGCCTTTGCAATGGGGGTAATCAAGAGCATGCCGTGGCTGCATATAGCAAATACTGATGGACGACTTTTCCTAAAGAAGGTCCAGAGAAGGTATGATTTCATAATCGTGGATTTACCAGATCCAGATACTTTTCAGATAAATCGGTTTTTCACAAGGGAGTTTTTCTTCCTTGCAAAGAAAAAGCTTCGCCCTGACGGAGTGCTCTCTCTGAGCATGGAGTACTCTCAAAACTTTGTGAGCAAGGTTCGCAAGAGAAAATTGGCCAGCTTGTATGAAACAGCAAGGGCGGCCTTCAAACACGTCCTGATCGTACCAGGCAATGAGGCCTTCTTCCTTTGCAGTGATACATCCCTGTCCCCTGATATCCCGGCGCTCCTCAGGGCACGGGACATAAGGACCAAATACATTGAGGGATTCTATTATGGGAATGTGACACAGGAAAGACTCAAAGAGATCAACAATATTGCGCGAAGCAGCGGCGCTATCAACCAAGATTTTAAACCTGTCTTGGTCAAGATAACATTAGAAGAATGGTTTTTGAAGCAGGGCTCAAGCCCCATTCCTTTCCTGGTGGGCCTTTGTATCGCAGTACTTGCTTACCTAATGTTGCTGAGGAGAGAGGAATACATTCTGTTTACCACGGGGCTTTCAAACATGGGCACAGAGATGCTCGTGGTCTATTCGGTACAGATTCTCTACGGATATATTTACCTGAAGATCGGAGCCATAGTAACAGCCTTCCTTTTCGGCCTTTTACCAGGAGCGGTCTTGGGGAACCGATTCAAGGGACAAGATCATCGGGCTCTGCTCTACACGGAAATGGCATTGATCTTCATGTTGGGTGTTTTTTTGGCATGGTGCGCTGTCTCAAGAGCTGAAATTAATACTTGGCTGTTTTTAGCATATGGAGTGGTTTTTTCTCTGATCTGTGGTTTTCAGTTCCCTGTGGTTGCGCGGGTCATCGGTGAAGAGAACAGCCCTGCAGCAGGATGCCTTGCAGCGGATCTGGCCGGTGCAGCCGTGGGCACGTTTTTTGTGGGCGCAGTGCTTGTGCCAGTATGGGGTTTGGTGGTCGCCTCGGCTGCCTTGATTTTGTGTAAGGCTGCCACTACAATGGTACTTGCTAGAAAGATGTCCAGCGGGCAATGGTAGGCAGTGTATTAACAGCTGGTACTATTGAGCATAATAAGGGGAGTGTTGGTCGCGGGTCCGCGCGGAAACAAGACACACGCCCAAAAACAAGGAAGCAGTTGATTCCATGACCAAGATCACACGCAAGGAGTTTCTAAAGTGCTTGGGGTTTGGTGCTGCCGCCCTTTTCTGCTCTACGTCAGCCTACGGCCTTTTCGGCAACAATTCCCGCAAGAGCATAAGGGGTCACATATTCAAAGGTGATGCACCGAAAAAGCCTTGGAGATGGGCTGTGGAGGGTTACCACTACGCTTCGAATGGGACGGATGTTCAATGTCAGGTGTGTCCCAACAGGTGCTATTTGGCTCCGGGGGACCGGAGCATTTGCAGGTCTAAAGTCAATATTGGGGGCAAGCTCTACTCTCTCGCCTATGGAAATCCCTGTGCGGTGCATGTAGATCCCATTGAGAAAAAGCCCCTGTTTCATTTCCATCCACGCACATGGATTTTCTCCATTGCCACCACAGGCTGCAATTTCAGGTGCTTGAATTGCCAAAACTGGGAGATCTCCCAAAGAAGACCTGAGGACGTCAGCCATTATGAACTTTTTCCTGTTGACGTGGTGCGGGAAACGAAAAAGCGAAAATTGCCTTCCATTGCCTATACTTATTCAGAGGCCATCACCTACTACGAGTACATGTATGATACCGCCAAGCTGGCCAGGCACGAGGGGATAAAAAACGTTCTGGTGTCCAATGGCTACATCAATCGAGACCCGCTGCTCGAACTTTGCAAGGTGCTGGATGCAGCGAACATTAACCTGAAGTCCTTTGATGATGGGATCTACCAGTGTCTGAACGGTGGCACGCTTCAACCTGTGTTGAACACCTTCAAGACCCTAAACGACCAGGGTATTTGGTTTGAGATGACCACCTTGGTGGTACCTACTTATGTGGACGATGACGAGATGATAAGGAGAATGTGCGGGTGGATACTCAAGGAGCTTGGTCCGGATCACCCGCTGCACTTTCTCCGGTTCTTCCCCAGATACAAGCTCACGCGCCTCCCTCCAACTCCCATAGATACCCTTGAGCGGCTGAGAAGCATTGCACTGAAAGAGGGGATACGTTATGTGTATATAGGGAATGTGCCGGGCCATGAGGCTGAGAATACTTACTGTCATAATTGTCACAGGTTGTTGATCGAGAGAAACGGGTACCTGATAGGTCAATTCAATATTGAAAAGGGAAAATGCAAGTTCTGTAGCACCCCCATCCCGGGTGTCTGGAATTTAGAAGAACAGGCTGGAATTCAAGATTCCAGGCTTTAGCAGGACAATCCTCCTTTATGTTTAGGTGAACCCTCGGACCCAGAGGGGCTCCATCCTTTGATTTCAATTTCGATCCACTCCTCAAGCCCCCTGCCAATGGGATTAACTGGTTAATAAGCGCGGGAATAAGAAAGGGCTACGTTGAAAATGCATTGGTGCTGTGCTAGGTTGACTGGCAGGAGCCACAATGAGAAGGACCAGACAATACACCAACGTCTTCTTTACATCGGAGGGCATTCGGAAAAGCTTTGCCTTTTTTGAGGAAGCTCTACTCACCGATCTTCATAAACGTTACCTTGTCAAGGAATTTGTAATAGAGCTTGGGAGCCTTCTTTTGGAGTATGAGACAGAGGAAGATCTTTTTAAGGTTTATATCCCAGGAGTAACCACGGTTATTTATAAGAAAACCTTTCTTGATTACGAGTTCATGCTGTACACTTCCGAGCGATCCACATATGTGGGCCTCAAAGCGCAGACCCTGGCGAGGATGGTTCCAGTTTTTCAGTACATAGACAGCCTTATTCCGTCTACGACCCTCACTAGAGAAGAGGCCTTAAAAAAGGCGCTGCCCTTGGTGCTTGTAATCCACGGCCATGATGAACAGTGGAAGGATCTGGTCTCTTACCTTTACTTGAGGCATGGGTATGCGGTAAAGCCCTTTGATCTTGAACACTTGCGAATTCATGAGATAAGAGAACTGGTTAAATTGGCAGGACGAGATAATATTATTGCTTTTTGCCATCTGGGGCAGGGGGATCTGGAGGGCGTGAGCTGGGTGGAGGCAGACCGAAATTTGAGGGAGCTACTGGGTACAGAGAGAGTCGTGCTCATTTGTCCGGAATCGCGAAGTATCCGAATGCCCGCCGTGTCCAATGAAGCGATCTTTTTTGCCCCTGGCCGAATCAAGGAGGTCTTTTGGCTGGTTTTGAACAAGGTGAGGAGGAGCTTGGCTTGATATGAAGCTGACAATCCTTTATGACAATGAGGTTTGGGTAGAGGGATTGAAAAGCGATTGGGGATTTTCGTGCCTGGTGGAAACGGAAAAGGTCAATATCTTGTTTGATACGGGTGGAGATGGCCGGTTGCTGTTGAGCAACATGAAAACCCTGGGGATTGACCCAAGCACTGTGGATGTGATCTTTATTTCCCATGGTCACTGGGACCACACAGGCGGCTTGGCTGATTTTCTTGCCGTGAGAAGGGTTCCTGTAATTGCGCCTGCCTCTGCAGTGCCTGGCAAGGTAGTACCTGGTATTGAGGTCGTGAGGGACGCCGTTGAACTATATCCTGGTATATACACAACGGGTGAACTGAGCGGCATAGAACAGTCCCTTGTGATAAAAATTCCCGGAGGGGTGTTAGTGGTGGTGGGATGCTCACATCCTGGAGTGCATAGCATCTTGAAAAAGGCATCGGAGTATGGGAGAGTAAAATATTTGGTTGGAGGACTTCATGGCTTTCATGAGCTGGAATTGCTGGAGCACTTGGACAAGGTATGTCCGGTCCATTGTACACAGTACAAGCAGGAAATAGCTGCACGGTATCCAGAAAAATGGGTGCCTGGGGGAGTAGGGAGGGTGTTGGAGATTTAATTTCCTTTCCTTTGGCAAGATCCTGTTACTGGGAGGAGAAATAGAATTAGATAGAGGAGTAAACGCATGAAAATTGCAATAAGTGGTAAAGGTGGCGTGGGGAAGACAACATTTGCAGCTTTCTTGATAAGGGCCCTTGCGAATGAGGGAAAGAAGGTGCTGGCCATTGATGCTGATCCTGACGCCAACCTGGCACAGGCGCTTGGAATAAAGCAAATAGAGCAGATTGTCCCTATCGCTCAAATGAAAGAGCTGATTGAGGAGAGGACAGAGACGAAGCTAGGGACAATGGGAGGATTTTTCAAGCTCAACCCCAAGGTTGATGACCTCCCTGATAGGCTCTCCATAGAAGTGGACGGCATAAAACTTATGGTCATGGGCGGGATAAAAAGTGGTGGATCTGGATGCGTCTGCCCGGAAAGCATAATGCTTAAGAACCTGGTGCGGCACATAGTCGTGGCAAGGGACGAGGTTGTTGTCTTGGACATGGAGGCAGGGCTTGAGCACCTCGCAAGGGGAACGGCACAGGCCGTGGACCACCTTATAGTGGTAGTGGAGCCAGGCAGGAGGAGCATTGAGACGGCCCATCAAATAAGAAGGCTTGCCGCGGACCTGGGAATAAAAAGCCTTAAATTTGTGGGGAACAAGATACGAACTGATGCGGACAGGGAGTTTCTGGAAAGGCAAATGCCGGACTTTCCGTTTATCGGCTTCATAACCTATAAGGATTCGATAATAGAGGCTGACCTTGAAGGCACCCCCCCGTTTGAAGCCGATGAGGAAGATTTGGAAAAGGTAAAGGCAATGATCAAGGAACTTGGGGAGTGAGTGACGGTGAGGAGAACCCGCATAGCCGAAATCCTCAAGAACGGAAAGATAGAGCATCGTTACCTAGTGATGGGTTGGGTAAGGAGCAGGCGCGATTCAAAGGCGGGTTTTTCCTTTATCGACGTCAATGACGGTTCTTGCCTGAAGAACCTCCAGGTGATTGCTGAAAATACATTGCCCGAGTACCAGGAAGAGGTGCTGAGGGCTTACACAGGATGTTCAATAAGGATAGAAGGTATATTAAGCGAGTCCCCGGCCAAGGGACAGGCAGTTGAGTTGAAGGCCCAGAAAGTGGACATTTTGGGGTCGGTGGATCCGGAGGCCTATCCTTTGCAGAAGAAAAGACATTCATTCGAATTCCTTCGCACAATAGCCCACCTTAGGGCAAGAACTAACACCTTCGGTGCTGTGGCAAGGGTGAGAAATGCGGTGAGTTACGCAATCCACAAGTTCTTCCAAGAAAGGGGGTTCATTTACATACATACCCCGATCATAACGGGCAGTGATTGCGAGGGAGCAGGAGAACTTTTCAAGGTGACCAGCCTTGACTTGGAAGAACTGGCATCCAAAGGCATGGGGATAGATTTTTCACAGGATTTTTTTGAACGCCGGGCCAACCTTACCGTTAGCGGACAAATGGAGGCAGAGGCTTATGCCCTGGCCCTGGGTGATGTCTATACCTTCGGGCCGACCTTCCGCGCGGAGGATTCAAATACCTCAAGGCATCTTGCCGAGTTCTGGATGATAGAACCGGAAATGGCGTTTTGCGATTTGAGGGGCAACATTGAGGTGGCACGGGACTTACTCAAGTTCATATTTAACTGGGTTCTTGAAAATTGCCAGGAAGATATGGAATTCTTCAACAAGTTCATAGATACCAGCGTGCTCCAGACCCTCCAAAGCATGGCTCGTGATGAGTATGAAGTGATATCATACGGAGAGGCCATAAAGATACTGGAAAGAGCGGGCAAGAAGTTCGAGTTTCCTGTGCACTGGGGTGCTGACCTTCAATCCGAGCACGAAAGGTTCCTGTGCGAAGAGGTCTTTAAGAAGCCCATTGTGCTCATAGACTATCCAAAAGATATAAAACCTTTTTATATGAAACTTAATGATGACGAAAAGACCGTGAGGGCCATGGATGTACTTGTTCCCAGGGTGGGGGAGATAATAGGGGGCAGCGAACGCGAGGATCGGTATGATGTGTTGCTTGAAAGAATGAAAGAGACAGGAATTAATCCCAGTGATTATTGGTGGTACCTGGATCTCAGGAGATTTGGGTCTGCA